>JANOJJ010000823.1:0-5331 GCA_031408155.1 Rubrivivax sp. | reverse complement strand
TCGAATGCGGCATCCTGGCCCACGGCTTCCTGCGCCTGCGCTGCGGTGACTGCGGCCACGACAAGCTGGTGGCATTGAGCTGTAAGCGGCGCGGCTTTTGCCCGTCGTGCGGGGCCCGGCGCATGACCCAGACGGCGGCGCATCTGGTAGACCACGTCATCCCGCACGTGCCGGTGCGCCAGTGGGTGCTGTCGCTCCCGATCCCGCTGCGCCAGCTGCTGGCAGCACAGCCCAAGCTGGTGACTCCGGTGCTGCAGGTGGTGCACCGCGGGATCCCGCGGCACCTGCTCGGTCAAGCGGGTCTCAAGGCAGCCGAGGCCGACAACGGCGCGGTCACGCTGGTCCAACGCTTTGGCTCGGCCGCCAAGCTCAACCTCCACGTTCACTGCCTGGTGCTGGACGGCGTGTACCGGCGCGGCACCGAAGGCGCGCCGGAGTTCGTGGAGGTAGCCGCGCCGACCGACGAAGCGCTGCAGACGGTGTTGCACAAAATCATCACCCGCATGATGAAGCTGCTCACCCGTAGGGCGGTGTTGGTCGAAGAGGAGGGTTCGACCTACATGGCCGACAACGACGGCGATTCGGACGAGGCCCGCACGCTCAGGCCGCTGCAGGCTGCGGCCTGCACTTACCGCATCGCCTTCGGCCCGCGCGCCGGCCAGAAGGTGCTGACGGTGCAGGGCGCCATGCCCAGGCAGACGGACTTCAAGCAATCGCTGTGCGCCAACATCGACGGCTTCAGCCTGCACGCAGCCGTACGCTGCGGCGCCGATTGTCCGCCAGGCGCTGGAGCAACTCTGCCGCTACATCACCCGTCCGGCCCAGGTCAGGAGAGCGCGTACAGACCAACGCGGCGGGCCAGGTGGTACTCAAGCTGAAGACCCCCTGGCGCGACGGGACCACGCACCTGGTGATGTCGCCGCTGGAGTTCATGCAGCGGCTGGCGGCGCTGGTGCCACGCCCGCGGCTGCACTTGATTCCGCTTTGGTGTCCGCATAACTTCGCTGCGCGAAGTGAGCGGATCCCCGCTTCGCGAGCATGGCGTCCTGGCGCCCAACGCCAAGCTGCGCGCGCTGGTGGTGCCGCAAGAGGCTGAGGCGCCCGCGCACGAAGCAAAGCCCGCCGAATGCGAGGCGAACTGCATGCACCACCGTCCCGTGCGCCTGAGTTGGGCCAAGCTGCTCAAGCGCGTTTTAGCTACGACGTAACTTGAGTACAAGTTAGTCTTCGCTAAAGCTGCGCTTTCGATCTCCAGCTGGAGCACTGCCCGAACTGCGGCGGCGAGCTGAAGATCATTGCGGCGATCCTGGAGCAGCCGGTGGTCGAGAAGATCCTCACGCACCTGGGGCTGCAGGCCCGGGCGCCGCCTCGCGCAGCCGGCCGCGGTCAAACGCTGCAAGCGGCTTGACGATTCCGATCCATCACCGTTCAGGCAGCCCGGCGGACAGGGCTGCGGAGATCGGCTGCGTCCGAGTTCTCCGGGAAGGGTCAAAGCGACCCGCAAATCAGGGTTCACCCTTACGCGACTCCCGTTTCAGACACGTCTGGGCGGCACTGTCGACGCGATGCGCAGCTCGCAGCCGACTCCAAAGAACCCATCAAGCTCTGGCAGCTGCCCTGCCAGGGCGGTCACAGGCGAGAAAGAGGGTTTTGAATGTCCTATCCTCCGCGAACGTCGAGGACATCATCGAGAAGATGTCCGCGCTCAAGGCCGAAGGCATCGGCTTTTCGCTCGACGATTTCGGCACCGGCTATTCGTCGCTGTCGTACCTGAAGCGGCTGCCGCTGGACCAGTTGAAGATCGACCAGTCGTTCGTCCGCGACGTACTGAGCGACACCAATGGTTCGGCGATCGCCAAGACGATCATTGCGCTGGCGCGTAGCCTGGGCCTTGGCGTCATCGCCGAAGGGGTCGAGACGGCGGCACAGCGCGACTTCCTGGCCGGCGCTGGCTGCAATGCCTACCAGGGCTACTTCTTCAGCCGACCGCTGGCGATCGAAGGATTCGAGCGCTTCTGCGCCGCACACGCTGAATCGGTGGCCATCGTCTGATGAGGCGTGCGGCCGCCCTGGCCGATTGCGCCAAGAGCCGACGATCGACGCGCCGGATCAATGGCTGGCGGAGGAGCCGAGCGGGGGCGGTCGGCCTTCGTCTTTTTACCGCGTGCCCGCGACTTCCACCTCGACGCGGCGATCGGGCTGCAGGCAGGCGATCAGATTCGCGTTCGGATGGCTGCCCCGGCAGTTTTGCGCCCTGGTGATCGGCTCCGACTCGCCCTTGCCCGCCGCCGAGACCTTGGCCGCTTCGATGCCGCCCGCGCTGACGAGGTAAGCCTTCACGGCCTCGGCACGCCGCTCGGAGAGCGCCTGGTTGTAGGGCTCCGAGCCGAGGCGGTCGGTGTGCCCCTCGACAGTGACGACATCGAATCGTGCCCCTTGAAGGTCCTTCGAGAACGCGTCGAGCGCGGTCTTGCCCACCGGGCTCACCACGGCCTGATCAAAGGCAAAGAGCGAATCGGCCGAGAAGTTCACGCGGCGCGGCGCCGGCGCGGCGATGGGCGCCGGCGCGGCGATGGGCGGCGGCGCAGCGGCGGCA
Organism: Rubrivivax sp.; assembly: GCA_031408155.1. Taxonomy (GTDB): domain Bacteria; phylum Pseudomonadota; class Gammaproteobacteria; order Burkholderiales; family Burkholderiaceae_C; genus Rubrivivax. Next base: position 2,735 of record JANOJJ010000823.1, on the reverse strand, counting down.
AGGACGGGCGCGGCCGGTCGGGGCGGAGCGATCGCGGGCTCGGGAGCGGGTGCCATGTAGACGGGGGCTATCGCGACACGTGGGGGCGGTGTCGGCGCCGATGCCCGCGCCGGCGCCGGCGAGCGCCCGAACGGGAACACCAGGCTCAGCGAGAACACGTTGACGTCGCCGTGATTGCCGACGGCGTCGTTGATGCGGTAGCGCTCGGCCTCGCCGCGCACGAACATCGCGCGACTGACTTCGTACTGCAGACCGAGGCCCAGCTTGGGGTTGAGCTCGTTGCGCGTCGGATTGGGGTTCTGTACGCGCGCCGCGCCGGTCACGGCGAAGGTGTCCCGGGCTCTGGCGTATTGGGCGCCCACCCTTCCGAGCAGTGAGAAGCGCTCGCTCAGCGGCCAGGTGCCGACCAGGTCGAGATTGACACCGTCGAGCTTGATCTGGCCATCGAGCGTGCCCACAGGCAGCGTGGTCGACGTGAACCCGAACTTGCCGAGGCTGAAGTAGCCTGCTTCGAAGGCCAGGTTGCGGTTGAGCTGGTAGCCACCGAAGAGCTTGTACGACCCGTTGCTTTCATCGCGTGTCATCGCCGTGGTCGTGAGGCCGCCCTCGAGCAGGCTGGCGGTGATGCGCTCCTCGTCGATCTTCGCCCGCGACTGTCCGACCGACAGGCCGCCGTAGAAGTACCCGCCGTCCTGCGCGTAGGACGAAGCGGCAAGCAGGCAGCCGAGCCCGACCAGACTCGACACGCGCAGTGCATGATTTGATTTCATCGTGTTCTCTCCAGCGTTCTCGGGGCAGTGGGGCTCTCGCGCTCGGCGGCAAGGTTCATGGCGCGACGATGGTGGTGTTGACCATCGTCACCGAAGCGGTGAGCCCGATGGCGCGGCCGGTCAGGAAGGTCTGCGCCGCCTGCCCGGCCGTCGAGATCGTGACCCCGGCCGGCGCGATGATCGTGCCCACCATCACGCTGCGGTCTTCGATTCGCGCTGCGCTGCCGACCTGCCAGAACACGTTCCTGGCCTGCGCTCCATTGATCAGCAGCACGGTCCGTGGCAGGGCCGGCTGGCCGACGGTCAGCGCCGCCGCGCTCTGGAACACCCAGACCGCGTTGCTGTTGCCTTGCGCGTCGAGCGTGAGGTTGCCGCTGGTGATGCCGAACGTGCCGCCGGCAGCCGTGTACACACCCGGGGGCAGCACCAGGCCGCCGAGCTGTCCGGCGCCGGGGTCGGATCCGGGTGGCAGTGCGGCGAGGGCGTTGTAGGCGGTCTGCGCATCGGCGCGTGCCTGGGTCGCGATGGCCAGCGAGGTCGTGGTTCCGGGTGCCGGCGGCGCGCAGTAGATGCTGCCGTTGACTGCGCCGATGTTCAGCGGCGTCTCGGTGTAGACGTCGGCGGCGTCGTGCAGACCCGTGATCGCCGTACACACCGCAGTGCTGCCGACGTTGCCGCCCACCACGGTGTTGATGCCCTGGTTGGTGACTCCGGCGCTGCCGCCGAACGATCCGAACGATGCTGCCGTACCGAGGTTGACCGCGCTCGGGCAGGCCTGGGATCCGGTCGTGAAGCTCCACTGACGGTCGCTGGCCAAGGCGTTGCCGTCCGTGTCCTTGACTCCCGCATTGCCGGACACGACGGTCACGACGAACGTCCTGCCGGCCGCAAAACCCGCCGCCGCCGTGGGCACGAAGCGGGCCTGGTGAAGCGACGAGTCGTAGCTCACGGTGCCCGCGACGGCAACGCCGTTGTCGGTCACGGTGAACGTGGACGTGTTGATCGTCGCGGCATTCATCGGCCCGCTGAACGTCGCGGTCACATTGGTGCTGGTGCATCCGACGTTGCTGCCGTCCTCCGGGCTCACCGCGGTGACCACCGGCGGGACCGTGGTTCCGCCACCACCCGTCGCAGCGGTGGTGAAGGTCCACACGAAGTTCGCCGCCAGAGCATTGCCGGCCAGGTCGGTGGCGCCGGTGGTGATGGTCGCGGTGTACTGACTGTTGGCGGCCAGCGTGGCGGACGCGGTCGGCGCGAAGATCGCTGTCCGCTCCGCAACCGAGTAGGTCACGGTGCCCGGCACGGCCGTGCCGAGCGTGGTGTTGACGAGCGTGAAGACGGCGCCCGAGACGCTGGTCGGGTTCATGTCTTCGCTGAAGGTCGCGGTGATCGCCGTGTCTGTCGGGACCGAGGTGGCGTTGGCCGCCGGTACCGTCAGCACGACGGTGGGCCGCGTCGTGTCGGACAGCGAGGCGGTGGTGAACGTCCACACGTGGTTCGCAGCGAGCGCGTTGCCGGCCAAGTCGGTTGCACCGGTGGTGACGGTCGCGGTGAACTGGCTGCTCGCGGCCAGCGTCGCGGGCGTGGTCGGCGTGAAGATGGCTGTCCGGCCGGTGGCCGAGTAGGTCACCGTGCCGGGTACGGCAGCGCCCAGCGTGTTGTTGACGAGTGTGAAGCTGTTGCCCGAGATGCTGGCCGGGTTCATGTCTTCGCTGAAGGTCGCGGTGATCGCCGTGTTGGTCGGCACCGCGGTGGCGTTCGGCGCCGGCACCGTCAACACGACGGTGGGCCGCGTCGTGTCGGGCAGCGCGGCGGTGGTGAATGTCCACACGAAGTCCGCCGCCAGCGCATTGCCGGCCAGGTCGGTGGCACCGGTGGTGACGGTCGCGGTGAACTGGCTGTTGGCGGCCAGCGTTGCGGGCGTGGTCGGCGTGAAGATCGCTGTCCGCCCGCTGGCCGAGTAGG
>JANOJJ010000778.1:0-2989 GCA_031408155.1 Rubrivivax sp. | reverse complement strand
ACATCCCGTTCCCGGTCGACATGGTCGACGTCTTCAGAAAACCGGCCGAGTTGCCGCCGATCGCCACCAGCGCGGTGGCCATCGGTGCCAAGTGTCTATGGCAGCAACTCGGCATTCGCAACACCGAAGCCGATGCAATCGCGCGTGCCGCAGGGCTCGATTCAGTGCTGGACCGATGCGTGAAGATCGAACATGCACGCCTGTTCGGCGGGCTGCACTGGGCCGGTGTCAACACGGGCGTCATCTCGGCGCGGAGGCCGGCATGAGCGACCGGACGTTCAAACCCGAGACCCTGGCCATCCACGCCGGCCAGATCCCCGACGCCGCCACCGGCGCGCGCGCGCTGCCGATCTACCAGACCACCAGCTTCGTCTTCGACAGCGCAGACCATGCGGCCAGCCTGTTCAACCTGCAGACCTTCGGCAACGTCTATTCGCGCCTGAGCAACCCGACGGTGGCGGCGCTCGAGGAGCGTGTGGCCGCGCTCGAAGGCGGTCGTGCGGCGGTGGCCAGCGCGTCGGGCATGGCGGCCGAGGCGATGGCGCTGATGACCATGCTGCAGGCCGGCGACCATGTGGTGGCCGCCGGCGCGCTGTACGGCGGCAGCATCACCATGCTGGCGGTCAACCTGAAGAAGTTCGGCATCGAAACCAGCTTCGTCGACAGCACCGCCCCCGCCGCCTTTGCCGCCGCGATGCGGCCGAACACGCGCGCGGTGTTTGCCGAAACGTTGGGCAACCCGAGCCTGGTCGTGCTGGACATCGCCGCGGTGGCAGCGGTGGCGCATGCCCATGGCGCATGCCCATGGCGTGCCGCTGGTGGTGGACAACACCGTGCCCAGCCCCTTTTTGTGCAACCCGCTGGCGCTCGGCGCCGACATCGTCGTGCACAGCGCCACCAAGTACCTCGCCGGCCATGGCACCACGCTGGGCGGGGTGGTGGTGGAGGGCGGGCACTTCCCCTGGGACAACGGAAAGTTCCCGGGCATGACCGAACCGTCGCCCGGCTACCACGGCGTCAGGTTCTACGAGACCTTTGGCGACTTCGGCTTCACCATGCGCTGTCGGATGGAGTCGCTGCGGGTCTTCGGCGCAGCGCTGTCGCCCATGAGTGCGTGGCAGATTCTGCAGGGCGTCGAGACCTTGCCGCTGCGCATGGAACGGCATTGCAGCAATGCGCTGGCGGTGGCCGGGTTCCTGCAATCGCATCCGGCGGTGAGCTGGGTCAACTATCCCGGTCTGCCCGACCATCCACAACACGCGTTGCTGACGCGGCAGATGCGCGGCGCCTCCGGCCTGCTGGCCTTTGGTGTCACGGACGGCCTGGCACGCGGCGTGACCTTCATCGAGAGTGCGCATTTCATGAGCCACCTGGTCAACATTGGTGACACGCGCACGCTGATCAGCCATCCCGCCAGCACGACCCATCGCCAACTCGACGAGGCGCAACTGCTGGTCGCCGGCGTGCGGCCCGACATGATTCGGATCTCGGTCGGGCTGGAGCACATCGACGACATCCTGTGGGACATCGACCAGGCGCTGGCCAAGGCCATGGCCGACTGACGCGTTTGCCGCTCAGCGCCAGAGGTCGACCGCCTGGCCGCCGGCGCGCAAGGCGTCGGCCCGGCTTTGAACATAACGCTGAAACTGAGGTTCTTTGCGGTACGCGCCGCTGGCTACGTAATCGAACGCGCTTTCGACATGGAACGGCCGCAGGTAACCATCATTGCGGAACACCTCGCGGCCCTGGGCGTCGAAGAACACCAGCGTGGGGTAGAGGCCGATCTTCAGGTCACGCGCAAAGCGGCGCGTGTCGCTGCGCTGGCCATCCGGCGTGATCAGTTCGGCCGGCGCACCGGGCTGCAGGCTGGCCAGGTCGAAGCGCGCCAGCAAGGGCCGCAGGCCGGGGCGCACGAAGGCTTCGTCGTGCAGTTCGGCGCAGGGCTTGCACGCGGGTGACTCGAACAGCACGGCCAACAGCCGCTGGCGACCGGCTCGCGCCAGTCGCGTGGGTTGCGCCATCAAATAGGGCCGCGGGCCCTTGCGCGCCAGCACCGGTTCCTTCGACACCTGGGCCATGTGCTCGGCCAGTGACAGTTGCTTGTCACGCCGCTGGATCACGTAGTCAAGCACCGCATCGAAGCGCTCGGGCGGCTGGTAGCCGTTCAGGCGCAGGATCAACGAGCCGTCGGTCTCGAAGAACAGCAGCGTCGGCGTGAACTGCACCTTGAGCTCGCGCGCCAGCGTCTTTTCGGTGCTGCGGCGGCCGTCGATCCAGGTCACCTCGGAGTCGCCCCAGATGTTGATCGCGATCGCCACGAAGTGCTGCTGCGTCTTGCTGGCAATCGGCCCGGGGCCGAAGTTGGCCTGCATCAGCGCCTTGCAGTAAGGGCAGCCGTCCTGCCCGAAGTAGACCAGCACGCGCTTGCCGGCACGCGCGGCTTCGGGGATTTCATCCTTGAAGTCAAGCAGGCTGTTGGAGAACCAGCGCGGGATCTCGATCGCGTGCGGCGACGCCACCTGGGCGGTGACGGGGCTGGTCAGGCAGACTGCGAGCCAGAACAGGCCCAGCACACGGGCGAGCAGACCGAGCAAGCGGCGGCGAGGCACTAAGATCGATTCAGTCATGGGCAAGGACGCGACGATGAGCATCTACGACCAGCATCTGGGCCAGAACGCGGCCAACCACGTGGCCTTGTCAGCCGTGAGTTTCGTCGAACGCAGCGCCGATGTCTTTGCCGACCTGCCGGCGCTCGGCGCCGTGCGGCGGGTTGCCGGCGGAGCCAGGAGGCCCCGGTGAAGCGCGCCGTACTCGCCGCCCTCGCTGTTTCGCTGGCCGGTGTGTTTGCGGCCTGCGTGCAAGCGCCGTCGACCCCCGCGGTCACGGACATGCAGGCCGTCTTTGCACCCAACGCCAACCTGGTGGCGCAGGGCATCCCGCCGATCCCGCAATCGCTGGTCGACCGGGTCCAGCCCTATACCGACTTTCG
>JANOJJ010000758.1:0-4849 GCA_031408155.1 Rubrivivax sp. | reverse complement strand
GCTACTGTGCCTGGGCCTGTCCCTACGGCGTGCGCGAGCTCGACGAGAAGCGGCTGGAGATGACGAAGTGCACACTGTGCGTCGACCGCATCTACAACGAGGATCTGGCGCCGCAGGATCGCCGCCCGGCCTGTGTCATGGCCTGTCCGACCAGCGCGCGCCTGTTCGGTGACGTGCACGACCCGGCCTCGGAGGTCTCGACCGCGATCCGCGAGCGCGGCGGCTATCAGCTGATGCCGGAATGGGGCACCGTGCCCTCGAACCACTACCTGCCGCGCCGCAAGGTCGAGATCGAGCTGCGCGAGGACCAACTGCTGCGGCCGGACAGCCCGCAAAAGCTCGATGCGCCGGCGCCGCGACCGGGCGTCAAGCGAGCGACGCTGGACGACGCCGCCAACTTCTCGGGTTGAAGCCCGCGGCGCCGCGCGCGATCCGCGCGGCGCCGTCGGTTCGGACCCTTACACCAGGAACATGGCCATGCATCCGGGATTCTCGGTAATCTTTCTGACCACGCTGATCGGTGCCGGCCAGGGCTTGTTCCTGGCGCTGTTCACGGTCCAGACCTACGCGCTCGTGGGCCTGTTACCCGCACCCGGGAGCCGTGCCTTCACCGTCACCGGCTGCGTCCTGGCCCTGGCCCTGACGGCCGCCGGGCTGGCGGCGTCGTTCTTTCACCTCGGCCGGCCCGAGCGCGCCTGGCGCTCGGCCGCGATGTGGCGTACCTCGTGGCTGTCGCGCGAGGTCATCGCCTTGCCGGCTTTCATGGGCCTGCTGGCGCTTTACGGCCTGGTGCATGCCAGCGGCTACACCCCGGTGCTGCTGGTGTCGCCGCAAGGCGTGGCCATCGACCTCAGCATCGTTCTCGGCGGCGTGGCCACGGTGCTGGCCTTTGCGCTGTTCGTCTGCACCGGCATGATCTACGCGTGCCTGCGCTTCCTGGCCGAGTGGCACACGCCGCTGACGCCGCTGAACGTCACCTTGCTCGGCGGCGCCTCGGGCTTCACGCTTGCCGCCGCGGTGGCCGCGGTGATCGATCCGCGCCAGGTCGGCTTCCTGGCCGGCTGGGCGATCGTGCTGACCGTGCTAGGCGCGATCGGCCGCTCGGCGGCGCTGCTGCGCAATGCGCGGCTGCGCCCGAAGTCGACCCTCCAGTCGGCGATCGGCGTCAAGCATCCGGTGGTGGTGCAGCGCTCCAAGGGCTTCATGGGCGCTTCGTTCAACACGCGCGAGTTCTTCCACGGCGCGCAGCCGAGGCAGCTGCGCCGGGTCAAGCAGGCCTTCATCCTGCTGGCCTTCGTCGTGCCGTTGCTGCTGCTGGCGCTGGGCCGGCCGCAGGCGTCGGCCCCGCTGCTGCTGGCAGCCTTCGGCGTGCAGTACGTCGGGCTGCTGGCCGAGCGCTGGTTCTTCTTCGCGCAGGCGCGGCATCCGCAGAACCTGTATTACCAGGCGGTGTCGTGACGAGCCCACGCGCTGCACTGATCGCAACGCTGCTGCTGCTGGCGGCCACTGCGGCGGGCGCTGCCGGGCCGGTGGCGCTCGTGCCCAACTGGCCGTGGTGGGTCTGGCCGCTGGCCCTGTTCGGGGCCTGTTTCCTGATCGGCATCGTTGCGGTGCCGGCGGGCATCGGCGGCGGCACCTTGTTCGTGCCTATCGTCGGCAGCTTCTTTCCGTTTCATCTCGACTTCGTGCGCGGTGCGGGCCTGCTGGTGGCTCTGGCCAGCGCGCTGGCGGCAGGCCCCACGTTGCTGCGCAGCGGCCTGGGCAGCCTGCGCCTGGCGCTGCCGCTGGCGGTGCTGGCTTCAGCCAGTTCGATCGGCGGGGCGATGCTCGGCCTGGCCATGCCCGCTCATGTGGTGCAGATGCTGCTGGGCGGCGTCGTGCTGGCCATCGTCGTGCTGATGTTCGTATCCAAGAGATCCGAATTTCCGGAGGTGACCCGGCCCGATGCGCTGTCGCAGGCACTGGCGCTCAACGGCGTGTTCATCGACGGCGCTTCGGGCCGGGTGGTGAACTGGCAGGTTCACCGCACGCTGCCGGGCCTGGCCATGTTCCTGGGCATCGGCGTGCTGGCCGGCATGTTCGGCATCGGCGCCGGCTGGGCCAACGTGCCGGCGCTCAACCTGCTGATGGGCGCGCCGCTGAAGATCTCGGCCGGCACCTCGGGCCTGGTGTTGTCGCTGGTGGATTCGTCGGCGGCCTGGGTCTACATCAACCGCGGGGCGGTGCTGCCGATGATCGCGGTGCCGTCGGTGGTCGGCATGATGCTTGGCGCGCGCATCGGCGCACGGCTGCTCGACGTGCTCAAGGGCTCGGTGATCCGCCGCCTGGTCATCTCGGTGCTGCTGTTCGCGGGCTTGCGCGCCTTGCTCAAGGGCGCGGGGGTGTGGCCATGACGACACCTGCCGTGGTGGAGCAACCGCCCGAGCAACTGCGCTACGCGCGGCTGCTCGAGTGGAGCACCTATGTCGGTCTGCTGCTGCTGGTCGGCGGTTTTGCGGCTTATATGATGGGTTGGCTGCCGGCGCGGGTGCCACCCGAACGGCTGCCCGAGCTGTGGGGGCAGCCGGTGGCGAGCTATCTGCAGCGCAGCGGCATGCCCGCCGGCTGGGGCTGGCTCGAGCTGACCGGCCATGGCGACGTCGCGCCGCTGCTGGGCATCGCGGTGCTGGCCGCCGGGTCACTGCCGGCCCTGCTGGCGCTGGTGCCGCTGTATCTGGCCCGGCGCGAGCGGGCTTTCGTCGGCCTGTGCCTGGCCGAGGTGGCGGTGGTGCTGCTGGCCGCATCGGGTTGGCTGACCGGAGGACATGGATGATCCAGAGCCTGTTCCAGCGCCTGTTGCTGGCCACCGAACACGGTGAGTTCGACAGCGGGGCCGAGGCCTTGGCCTCGCTGCTGGCCCTGCGCTGCGGCCTGCCGCTGGTGGCGGTGCTGCCGCTGACCAGCAACCCCGAGTTCGAGGCCCTGGCGCCGCAATGGGCGGCCAAGGCCGAGGCCGAGGCGTCGGCGCGGCGCGAAGACCTGCTTGCAGCGGCCGCAGCGGCCGGCGTGGCCTTGACGGTCACGGTGCGCCGCGGTCCCGAGCCCTATGTCGAGATCGTCGACGAAGCCGTCGAGCGCGGCAGCGACCTGATCATCATCCGCCGTCGCGGCAAGCGCAGCCTGCTGGCCAACCTGTTGGTGGGCGAGATGGTCAGCAAGGTGGTGGCCCATTCTCGTTGCAGTCTGTTGCTGGCGCCGCGCGGCAGTGTGATGTGGCGCCAGCGGGTGCTGCTGGCGCTCGACCCGCTGGTGCCGCTCGACGGTTTGGTCGAGCGGGCCGTCGCGCTGGCCGCTGGTTTTGCGCTGCCCTTGCACGTGGTTTGTGTGGCCGCGGCCGACAGCCAGCTGCCGGCGGCCGAGTCGGCGCTGGCCCGGGCCGAGGCCCAGGCCCGCGATCGTGGCGTGGCCGCCGCCACGGAGGTGCGGCGTGGTCGTGTACACCAGGCCTTGCTCGACGCTGCCGCAGCTTGCGCGGCCGACCTGGTCGTGATGGGCCGGCACCGCAGCGATGCCTTGCCCCGCGCCTGGATCGGCGGCGTGGCCCAGAAGGTCCTGGGCCTGGCCGCCTGTCCGGTGCTAGTCCATGTTCCCACCCCAACGACCAACCCCCCCGAGCTGCCATGAGCGAAGCCCTCACCTACCTGCTGAAGGCCCGGCCCGATGCCGTACCTCATTACTTCGCGTTCCTCAAGAACTGCGGCACGCACCTCGACCCCAAGACGCGCAACCTGATCAGCGTCATCACCAAGGTACACGCGCAGACCGAGCGCGGCTTCAAGCAGTACCTGGGCCGCGCGCTGCGCGAAGGCTGCACGCCGATGGAGGTGCTGGACGCGCTGCTGATGGCCTTTCCGACGCTGGGCCTGGCGCGCATCGTGTGGGCGGTCGACATCATCCTGGCGCTGGACCTGCCCGAGTTCCAGCCCGGCGCGATGGGTGCGCCCGGCGAGTGGCACGACGTGCTGGCGACCAAGGGCTTCAAGCTTGGCGACACGCAGCGCGTGGACTGCGACGGCCGCGGCCTGTTCGTGCATCGCGCCGACAAGGAATGGCATGTCTACGACAGCCGCTGCCCGCACCAGACGACCAACATCCCGCACCTGGCGCTCGAAGGCAGCCGGCTGACCTGCCCCAAGCACCAGTGGGTCTTCGACATCACCACCGGGGCCTGCATCGACAAGGGTGAAAGTCCTCTCAAACGCTGGCCCGCCAAGGTCGTCAAGGGCCGCCTGATGGCGCACTGGTAGCGACTACAACCTTCTTCGTCAACCTCGATCGTCGGCGCTGCCGCGCGGTGGTGCCGCCGGCGCAGCCTTGCCTGCCTGAGCTGCGGCTGGTCTTCGCCACCCCTTCCTCACTCACCACAAGGAGAAGCGCATGAAAGCGAACCTGAAGATCCACCGTTTGACGTCACTGGCCGTGCTGCTGGCTGCCGCGTTGCCGGCGCTGGCGACCAGCGGCATGAACATGGAGGGCTACGGACCGATCTCCACCGGCCTGGGCGGCGCCTCGCAAGCCATCGACCATGGCACCGCGGCGATGGCGCAGAACCCGGCCACCCTGGGCTTGATGTCCGGCAGCGCGCTGCTCGACCTGGCGGTCGGCCGGCTCGGGCCCAAGGTGGCCAGTTCGATGCCGGGCTTCGGCAGCGCCGAGTCCAGCGGCACCGCGTACTACATGCCGGCGCTGGGCTATGCCCGCCGCAGCGGCGCGTTGACCTACGGCTCGTTCGAGCCGTTCGATGCGGGCGTCGACGCGGGAGCGCCTGGCGACGCCGGTACGACGCCCGATGCCGGTACGACACCCGATG
>JANOJJ010000754.1:0-3123 GCA_031408155.1 Rubrivivax sp. | reverse complement strand
GCGCCACCTGAGCGAGGAAGCCGCCTTCGACACGCTCGAGCAAGCGCTGCCGCACCTGCCGCAGATCGCCGGCGTGGGGCTCGACAGCAGCGAGCGCGGCCACCCGCCGGAGAAGTTCTCGCGCGTGTTCGCGCGCTGCCGGGAGCTCGGCCTGCACCTCGTGGCCCATGCCGGCGAGGAAGGGCCGCCGGCCTACATCGAAAGCGCGCTCGATGGGCTGCGGGTCGAACGCATCGACCACGGCGTGCGCTGCCTCGAAAGTCCGGCGCTGGTGCAGCGGCTGGCGCGCGAGCGCATGCCGCTGACGGTGTGTCCACTGTCGAACGTCAAGCTGCGGATCTTCGACCGCCTGGCCGACCACAACCTGCCGGCGCTGCTCGACGCCGGTCTGTGCGTCACCATCAACAGCGATGATCCTGCCTACTTCGGCGGTTATGTGAACCAGAACTACGTCGAGACCTTCGCCGCATTGCCGCAACTGACAGACCGCCACGCCTGGCAGCTGGCGGCCAACAGCTTCGAGGCCAGCTTCGCGCCTGCCGGGCACAAGGCGCGCTGGCGGCACGAACTCGACGCCGTATTCGGCCTGCCGACCTGAGACGCTGAGCAGGCCCGCCGGTCAGGCCGTAGCCACCGGCGGCGGCGCTGTGCTCTTTCTGATCAGCACCACCAGCAGCGACAAGGCGCCGGCCAGCAGCACCAGCAACAGCGTGCCCGCCAACCACAGTGCCCACACCAGCACGGGCGCGGCGCCGCCCAGCCAGACCAGCGAGGCCCGCACGGCGTCGAGCGCCAGCTGCGCGATCTGCAGCCAGTCAGGAATCCAGCCTTCGAGCCAGCCGGCAAACGGCAAGCGCGCCAGCCAGGGCTCGACCGGCGTCAGCCAGTTGCTGTCCAGGGCCAGCACGCTGCTCAGCCCCCAGGCCAGCAAGGTCCACAGTCCGGCGAACAGCAGCGTGACGATCCAGATGGCGATATGCATGGCAGACATCCTGGGCAGCAAACCAGGGCATCGTAGCAACCCGCGAGTCGCGCGCCGACCGACAGACCCGATGCCGCAAGGGCTTCGTCTGCAAGTTGCCCTCAGTGCGCCAACGCGTGCTGCAGCGCCGGCCCCTGCGGCCCGAAGGCGTAGGCGTCCATGGCCAGGCAGCCGTAGGTCACGCTGGCGTGCAGCCGGGTGCCACTGGCCGCGGCGCCGGCCGCGCCGCCGGCCGGGTACCAGGGCAGCCAATGCTCGTCGGTCGGGTGCATCAGCGCGGCATGCGGCGCCCGGCGACGGTAGTCGTTGAGAGCTGCCCAGTCAGCCGCGGCGGCTCGCTCGGCCACCCAGCGGCGGAAAGCGGCGCTCGATTCGACTTCGGGCGCGTCCACGGCCGGGCGCTTGCCGCCGAACACCATGCGCAGGTTGTGCGTGATGCTGCCGCTGCCGATGATCAGCACGCCCTCGTCGGCCAACGGCGCCAGCGCCTGGCCGAAGGCATGCAGCCGCTCGGGGGTCCAGTCGGGCACGAAGCCCAGCGGCAGCACCGGTACGTCGGCAGCCGGAAACATGTAGCGCAGCGGTGTCCAGATGCCGTGATCGAGCCCGCCTTCATCCAGGCGCTGGGCCGGCACACCGGCAGCGCCCAGCAGTTGCTGCACGCGACTGGCCAGCTCGGGCGCGCCCGGGGCGTCGTAGCGCAGCTGGTAGAGCTCGTCGGGGAAGCCGTAGAAGTCGTACACCGCCGCATGGCGCGGCGCGGCCAACAGCACGGGCGCGCGCACCAGGGTGTGGGCCGATACCGCCAGCACGGCGCGCGGGCGGCCGAAGGTGGCGCTGATCGCCGGGCCAAGGCGTTGCAGAAAGGCGCCGGCGGCGCCGGGCTCGACGGCCATCATCGGCGAGCCGTGAGACAGGTACAGGGTGGGCAAGGTCGTCATGCAGCCATTGCAGCACCACCACCCGGCGTGCGGATTCAAGGGCCTTGCATGCAGGATTCGAATAGCGCAGGGGCAATGCGCTACCGTCGCGGCCTTCATGAGCCGCGCCAGCCGCATGAGCACCAGCCCTTCCATCCGAGCGCCTGCGGTCGCCCTGCTGGCCTGGCGCCAGACTCTGCGCGACCTGCGGGCCGGCCAACTGCGCCTGCTGGCGGTGGCAGTGATGCTGGCGGTGGCCGCGCTGACCGCGGTCGGCTTCTTTGCCGACCGCCTGAACACCGGCCTGGCACGCGACGCGCGCCAGCTGCTGGGTGGTGACGCCATCGTCGGCAGCGACAAACCAGCGCCGCCCGAGCTGGCCGACAAGGCGCGTGCACTCGGCCTGCAGGTTGCAACCAGCGTCACCTTCCCGAGCATGGCCCGGGCCACCGACGACAAGGGCGGTGCCACCCGCCTGGTGGGCGTCAAGGCGGTCAGCAGCGGCTACCCGCTGCGCGGCCGCCTGCAGTTGCGCAGCGCGCCTGGCGGTGCCATCGAGACCGTGGCTGGCGGGCCCGCAGCCGGCTCGGTGTGGGTCGACCCGCCGCTGATCGAGGCGCTGCAGCTCCAGGTCGGCGACAGTCTGTTGCTCGGCGACGCCACGCTGCGCATCACCCGGCTGATCGTGGTCGAGCCTGACCGCGGCGCCGGCTTCATGAGCTTTGCACCGCGCGTGATGATCAACCAGGCCGATCTCGACGCCACCGGGCTGATCCAGCCCGCCAGCCGCGTCACCTGGCGGCTGGCGGTGGCCGCGCCGGGCGCCACCGACGCCGCGGTGCACGCCTTCGTGAAATGGGCCGACGAGCACATCAAGCAGGTGCCCTTGCGCGGCGTGCGCGTCGAGTCTCTCGACAGCGGCCGGCCCGAGATGCGCCAGACGCTCGACCGGGCCGAGAAGTTCCTCAACCTGGTGGCCCTGCTGGCGGCCTTGCTGGCGGCGGTGGCAGTGGGCATTGCGGCGCGCGACTTTGCCGAGTCGCACCTCGACGATTGCGCGATGTTGCGTGTGCTGGGCCAGTCGCAGCGGCGCATTGCGCTGGCCTATACGCTCGAGTTCGGACTGGTCGGGGTGCTGGCCAGCGCCAGCGGTGTGCTGCTCGGTTTGCTGGTGCACAACATCTTTGTCTGGCTGCTGGCCGGGCTGGTCGACGCGGCCTT
>JANOJJ010000677.1:0-4272 GCA_031408155.1 Rubrivivax sp. | reverse complement strand
GGTGGCGTTTTGCCGCGCCCACGGCATGGCACTCATCGATTGCCAGCAGAACACTATCTGAAGCATCTCGCTTCGCAGGCGAAGAGTGTCCAGAAAGTCGTCCAGATCGGCGGGGTTGAGCTTCAGGCGGGGTGCCAAGTGGTGCCACGTGCGCACCAGTTCGTCGATCAGAAAATCTGAAGTGCAACACCCAACAGCGTAAGGCGTGGCACATGCATGATCAAACGAAACACCAGCAGCTTCAACCAGAGGACCGGATCACGATGGCGAGCATGAGGCAGCAAGGTTGCAGCAGGCAAGAGACAACTCGCGTTCTGGGGCGATCGCCATCGACCATCAGCCGGGAGTTCCGGCGCAGCACGCTGGGCGACTTGCCGACTGCGTCACACACCGCACTGGTGAGCAGCCACGGGCGCAGGAAGGCGACCCACGCCGCTTCCAAGCGCGACGCGCACGTCAGGTGCCTGAGGGCACCCTGGGGCCCGGCGCGGCTGATCTCGTCGTGCAACAGGATGGAACAGCACCAGCAGCCTGGGCGCTCCATCGATCAGGCGCTGAAAGTCTGGCGCTGCCCGAGCCCGAACCGGTTGTCGATGTAGCACAGACGCTCGATGCGCAGCCGATACCAGCACACGCGCGCCAGCGCCTGAACAATCGCAGGCGCGGCGCTGGCGGGGCGAACGAACGGGAACTTCTCACCGTAGCACTGCTGAGCCCGGACGCGTTCGTCGCCTTGCAGTTCCGCGACGTGACCTTCGAGCTGGATGCCGCGGATGCTGCGCCAGTCGTTCACTTCGGACTGGATCGTCGCCGCACAGCGCGCGTCGAGCGCCAGGTGCTGGCCGTGACGGCTGTTCGGTGTGGACAGGAAGACGAGGTCGTCGCCGTCGCGTGCATAGAACACGGCCGCGCCCCAGGGACCGTCGGGTCCGTGCGTGGCCAGCGTCATCACGTGGTGCAGCGCCAGGCAGTCCGCCGCCGCGGCCGGCAGGTTCAACGTCACGACCCGACACCGTCGTGGGCCATGGCCTCGGCAGGCTCGTGCAGACGCTTCAATCGATAGGCCAGTTGCGCCCGCGTCAGCCCGAGCATGCGCGAGGCGGCCGAGAGGTTGCCGTGCGCCTTGTCGACCGCCGTCTCGATCAGCATGGCCTCGACCTGGTCAAGCGTCATCACGCCGTTGAAGACCGCTTCGCACAGATCCCTGCCGGTCTCGCCGCGCTGCAGGTCAAGGCTGCCGTCGAGCCCGACGCCGAACTCCTGCGCCTGGGCGTCGCCGCAGCGCGTGAACAGGTGGCTGATCTCGATCGGCGTGCCAGCGGGGGCCAGGATGACGCCGCGCTCGACCATGTTCTGCAACTCGCGGATGTTGCCCGGCCACGGGTAGGTAAGCAGCGCGCGCTTGGCCTTGTCGGTGAAGCCGCGCAGCGTCTTGCCGTGGATGGCCGAGTACTTTTCGAGGTAGCGCTTGGCCAGGAATGAGATGTCCTCCTTGCGTTCGCGCAGCGGCGGGATCTGGATCTGGAACGGGTTCAGCCGGTAGTACAGGTCGCAGCGGAAGCGCCCCTCCTTGACCAGGCGCTGCAGGTCGGCATTGGTGGCCGCGATCACGCGCACGTTGACGCGGCGCGTGCGCTGGTCGCCGACACGCTCGATCTCGCCCTCCTGCAGCACGCGCAGCAGCTTGGCTTGAGCCGCCAAGGGCAGGTCGCCGACCTCGTCCAGGAAGAGGCTGCCGCCATCGGCGCGCTCGAAGCGTCCGGGTCGCGCGACCAGCGCGCCGGTGTAGGCGCCGCGCTCGACGCCGAACAGTTCGGCCCCGACCAGTTCGCTCGGGATCGCCGCGCAGTTCACCGCCACGAAGGGCTTCTCGCGGCGCGCTCCCATGGCATGCAGCGCGCGCGCGAACAGCTCCTTGCCGACCCCGGTCTCGCCGAGCAGCAGCACGGTGATCTGGCTCGCGCCGGCCTGGCGCAGCAGGTCGAAGGCGCGGCGGAACCCGGGCGAGGTGCCGATCATGTCGGCCGGCAGCTTTTCCTTGTCGCCTATCGTCGAACGCAGTTGCACGACCTGGGTCTGCAGGTCGATCAACTGTTCGTCAATCGATTCGGGCCGGAAAAAGCGCTCGTGCTCGGCGGCGTCGTCCCATTCCTCGACCGGCTTGCCGATGATGCGGCAGTTGGCATGGCCCATGCCGACACACTCGGTCTCCTTGTACAGCACCGGCCGGCCCATGAAGGCCGAGGTGTAGCCGCAGGCGTAGCCGATCTGGGTCCAGCACACCGGCTCGTGGTGCGGCCCGAAATGGCGTCGATGCCACTGCCCTTCCCACGAGTTCTCCCACAGGAATTCGCCATAGAAGCGCCCGGCCATGCGGTCGAGCTGGAGCTTCACCGGCGTCACCTGCACGATCCCTTCGAGCGTGTGCAGCTGCGGCCCGGTCATGAAGGCCTCGACATCGCTGCAGTCCTGCGAGCGCGTGCGCGCGAGTTCAGCGTCGCGCAGGCCCGACGCGTAGCCCATGCGCGTCAGCAAACCGCGAGCGCGGTCCATGCCCAGCGTGTCGATCAGCTCCTTGCGCAACGAGGCCTGCGCCTCGGCGTGGACCAGCAACATGCGGTGTTCGTGCAGCCAGATCTGGCCGGTGCGCGGGCAGAAATGCACCCGCGAGCGCAGGTCGTCGCTCGCGGCGCGGGCAATGCTGTGGAGCTTGGTCATGGCGTCGACCTCCTGCCGAAGGCGCAGGTTTAGGCGGATGCGATCGACCGCGGCTTGCGCGACATCAAGCATTGCGATCGGGTGAGGGTTGCACCCGACCGTGGCGCCGCAAGACGCTTCATCAAATGATCAATTCGGGCGGCCGGCGATGCGCGCAATTGATGAAAAGAGCAAGCACCTTGCGGCCCGGGGCGGGATCGAACCGGGCCCAGCGGCGACCCATGCAGCGCGACTTTGCGCCTCTGTCGCGGGGGGCCGAACGCTGAGCCTTGCTGCGCCGCAGCGCGAGGCCATGGCACGGCCCTTGCGGTTCGCCCCATAACCCGAGCGAGCCGCGCCGGGCAGATCACCAGAGGTCGACCAGACCCCCGCAACGGAGACCAAGCCATGAAGTTCCCGGTACCGCACGACGTCAAGGCCCAGACCATTCCCGGCACTGAAGGCTGGGAGCGCATGTATCCGTACCAGTACCAGTTCGTCACCGACGATGCGGTGCGCAACACGTACGAGAAGGAGACCTTCTGGTTCTACGACGGCCTGCACTACCCCGAGCCGCTGTACCCGTTCGACACCATCTGGGACGAGGCCTGGTTCCTGGCGCTGTCGCAGTTCAACAACCGCATCTTCATGGTGCCGCCGGTGCGCGGCGTCGACCACCGCATCATCAACGGCTACGTCTACATCTCGCCGGTACCGGTCAAGGACGGCGCCGAGATCGGCAGCCGGGTGCCGCACTTCATGGAGCGCGCCGGCCACTACTACAAGAACTGGGACGCACTCGAGGCCAAGTGGAAGGTGAAGATGGAGGCCACGATCCGCGAGCTCGAGGCGCTGCAGATCCCGCGCCTGGCCGACATGGAGGATCTGTCGGTGGTGACCGATGCGCTCGGTGAATCCAAGGGCTACCACCTGCTGAAGAACTACGACGACCTGATCAACCTCGGCATCAAGTGCTGGCAGTACCACTTCGAGTTCCTCAACCTCGGCTACGCGGCCTATGTGTTCTTTCTCGACTTCGCGCAGAAGCTGTTCCCCAACATCCCGGCCCAGCGCGTGACGCAGATGATCTCGGGCATCGACGTCATCATGTACCAGCCCGACGAGGAGCTGAAGAAGCTCGCCCGGCGTGCGATCGAGCTCGGCGTCGACGAGGTCGTGCGCTTCAGCCCCGAGTGGCCGGTGGTCGAGCAGGCGCTCAAGCAGCTGCCCAATGGTGTGCAGTGGCTGACCTCGATGAGCCTGGCGCGCGAACCCTGGTTCAACATCTCCACCGGTACCGGTTGGTTCCACCACGACCGCTCGTGGAACGACCAGATGAACGTACCGCTGTCGGGCATCCAGACCTACATCGGCAAGCTCAAGCAAGGCGCCTCGATCGACCGCCCGACCGAAAAGGTGCGTGCCGAGCGTGACCGCATAACGGCCGAATACCGGGGCCTGATCGACCGGCCCGAAGACCTCAAGCAATTCGACGAGTTGCTGGGCTGCGCCAAGACCGTGTTCCCGTACGTCGAGAACCACCTGTTCTATGTCGAGCACTGGTTCCACTCGGTG
>JANOJJ010000623.1:0-5086 GCA_031408155.1 Rubrivivax sp. | reverse complement strand
CGACGGAGACGGTCGCTTTGGAGTACTTCTGTCGCACGCGCCCGACCAATTCCCCTGGGCGCGCCAACAGGGATACGACTTGATGCTGGCCGGGCACACTCACGGTGGACAGATCCGGATTCCTGGTCTGGGCCCGACAATTTCTCCGAGCCGATTTGGCATCCGTTACGCCAGCGGAACGTTTCAAGCTGACCCAACAACGATGCACGTGAGCCGCGGAATTTCCGGGCTCCATACCGTTCGATTCTGGTGCCAGCCGGAATTGACGTTACTCACCCTTCGTTCGGCAAGGACAGTTCTCCCTCGCTTACGCGTTTAGGTGTAACGCTGTTTTTCGAATGGGGAGTCGATAGGGATTGTGGCCGAGGTGCTCGACAGCCTCGTCGTCGACATCGAGGCGCTCGGCCGGCCGAGCTTCATGCCGCTGTTCGTCGTCTTGCGGCCCGGGCTGCAGCTCGACGCAGCCTTGCAGGCCGAACTGCGCCAGTGCATCCGCAGCGGTCTGTCGCCGCGATTCGTGCCCGATGCGATCGTGCAGGTGGCCGAGGTGCCGCGCACGCTGACCGGCAAGAAGCAGGAACTGCCGGTGAAGAAGCTGCTGCTCGGCCGTGCCTTGGCCGAAGTGGTGAACCCGGACGCCTGTGCCAATCCAGGCGCTTTCGACTGGTATGTCGAGTACGCGCGGCGCATGCATTGAATCCCCCCGAAGCGACCCTCGGTCGTCATTTGGCCATTGACAGGAGAACGAACGATGGAAACGAAACTGTTGCAGGACAAGGTGGCACTGGTCACCGGTGGCGGGCGCGGCGTGGGGCGCGGCATCGCGCTGGCGCTGGCCGACGCCGGCGCCCGGGTGGTGGTCAACGACCTCGGGGCCGCGCTCGATGGTCAACCCAGTGACGAGCAGCCGGCGCATGAGGTGGTGGACACCATCCGCGCTGCCGGGGGCCAGGCCATCGTCGACGGCGGCTCGGTGGCCGACTGGAACCAGGCCCATCGCATGGTCGAAAGCGCGGTCAACCAGTTCGGCCGCATTGACATCGTGATCAACAACGCCGGCATCCTGCGCGACGTGATGTTTCACCGCATGAGCGAGGCCGAGTTCGACGCCGTGATCGCCGTCCACCTCAAGGGCAGCTTCAACGTCAGCCGCGCCGCGGCACCGCACTTCAAGGCCCAGTCCAGCGGCTGCTACGTGCACATGACGTCGACCTCGGGCCTGATCGGCAACTTCGGCCAGGCCAACTACAGCGCAGCCAAGCTCGGCATCGCCGCACTGTCGAAATCGATCGCGCTCGACATGCAGCGCTTCGGCGTGCGCTCGAACGCGGTGGCGCCGTTTGCCTGGACGCGCATGATCGACTCCATCCCGGCCGAGACGCCGGAGCAGAAGAAACGCGTCGACGGCCTGAAAAAGCTGGTGCCCGAGCGCGTGGCGCCGTTGATCGTCGGGCTGTGTGCCGACGGCGCCAGCGACGTGACCGGCCAGATCTTCGGCGTGCGCAACAACGAGATCCTGCTCTTCAGCCAGCCACGGCCGGTGCGCAACGCCCATCGCAGCGAAGGTTGGACGCCGCAGACCGTGCTCGACAGCGCGCTGCCGATGCTGCGCGCCGGCTTCTACGCGCTCGATCGGTCGAGCGACGTGTTCAGCTGGGATCCGGTCTGACGCAGCAGTGCAGGGTCAGATCCGTCGTGTTCGTGCTCGTGCCGGGCTTCGCATCAGTTCAGTTTGAGCAGGCCCAACTTGACGAGCCAGGTCAGTGCCCTGAAGACCGACGCTCGCCTGTCCGCTGCAATCCGCTGCACCAGCATGGCCGCTGACTGGGGCCCGGATTGGGCCGCCTGCAGCACCGCCTGCACTTCGGCCTCGCTCGGAAGTACCGCGTCGGCGAAGCGCACCATCCCCAGCTTGCGGTACCTGCGCGCTCGCTCGAACGCGGTGTCGGCGTCGAGGTCGACCAGGCCGAGCAGGGTCTGCGCCGACAGCGTGCTCGTCGGGTAGCCCGCAAAGGCGTCGAACGGGTCGAGCCGCGCAGGCCAGGTCTGCGCCGCTGGCGTCAGGTTCGGCGCACCGGCTCGGCGGACGTCAGTCAGCTCAGACCACAGCGCCTCGTACTGCGCGATGATGGACTTCCAGTCGTAGACCTGTCGGGCGCGCAACTGCCCTGCATCGCCCATCTGCCGCCTCAGCGCAGTCGACGCGAACAACTGCTCGAAGGCTCTGGCGGTGGCTTGGATGTCCACCGCCACCAGGCTGGAGGCATGGCCGCAGTACAAATCGTAGCTGTCGATCCTCAGCGCATGGCGCCGGGCAAGGTCGCCGCCCAGGCCCGGCCCCGGCATCAACGTGGGAACCCGAATCCCGTCCACGCCATCACGCACGGTGTCCTTGTAGCCGTCCCAGTCCGCCACCACCAGCGGCAGGCCAGCCGCCATGGCCTCGATCGGCGCAATGCCAAAGGTCTCCTGGATGTTGTCGGACAGGCTGCAGAACACGTCGGCACCGGCCCACGCCGTTTGTCGGTCTTGCGCCTTCCTGCCGTCCAGAGTCAGCACGCGGACGCCGGGGCAGACCAGCTGCGCCGCCTCGGCGAATGCCGTTTCGATCGACTCATGCGCGTGCCAGCCGCATTCGACCAGCAGCACCTGCTTGGCGGTCGACCGGGCCGCCACTTGCAGCGCCTGGTACATCGCCAGCGGATGAGCCTTCGCATGAAACGACAGCCGGCCCATGAACAGGACCACCACGGTGTCGGCGTCCACGCCCAGCGCCTGGCGGGCACGTTGCTTGTGGTCTGCGGTATGCGCGAAGTCCTGCGTGTGGACACCCAGCGGAATGACGGGCATCCGGGGCAACACCACCTTGCTCGTGCCGAGCCTGTCCTGCAGATGGTCGACTTGCGCCTGCACCACGCGGCAGACGTTGTCCTTGACGGCACTGGAGGTGCAAATCAACGCGTCCCACGGGTACACGGGCGCAGTGACAAGGTCAACCAGGGACCGCATGGCGGCCGCGCTGCTCGTGGTGTGGGTGATGCCGCACACGCTCCAGGCCCCATGCCCGCAGGTCGAGCGTTGCCAGGCTTGGGCACCGATGTCGGGGCCAGGGAAATACAGCACGCCAGGCTTGGCCAGCAGATGCAACGACGATCGGTCCACCACCTTGACGCTGGCATCGCGGCGCAGCGACCGTACGGTCGCGGCAAAGGTCGCGGCCTGTTCCGGCTCCTGCACCAGGGCCCAGAATTCGCGTGACTTGCTGTGGGTCACGAGGCCACGCAGGAACAGCTCTCCGGCGGCATGGCGACCCATCAACCTCGGGCCCTTGGTGCTGTAGTCCTCGGGCTGATACCAGATCGCGGCAGTCACGTTGGAGCCCCTCGAATGTCGACCGGATGATCGTAACGGGGTGGCTTGACCTGACGAGAGGCGGCCTCGGATGGTCTGCAGCCAGGACTCGAACGGCTACTGGTGGGTGGCCTCGGGATGAATCGGGTATGACCCTCGCGACCTGCAGCCGCAAGCGGGCTAGGATCGTGACAGCCACGCCATCACAACCACCGGCCTGGTGGACGCTGGACGGCAAGCCGCTCCACAACATCGTCGAAGGATCCCGCCATGCCCACCCCTGTTCGCGCAGCCGATACGCCCTATGCCGTTGCCGTCGAGGCCGGCAAGGACTATTGGTGGTGTGCTTGCGGCCAGAGCAAGAACCAGCCCTTGTGCGACGGCTCGCACAAGGCCGAGGGCGTGTTCACGCCGCTCAAGCACACCGCCGCTGAAAGCAAGACGATCTACTTCTGCGGCTGCAAAGCCAGTGGCAATCAGCCGCTGTGCGACGGCACGCACAAGAACGCACCGTAGTCACCGCAACGGCTGCGAAGTCCGCTGCGATGGATCTCGCTGCTGCTTCAGGGCCACCCGTGGTGACCAGCCTGGCCGACGTGCAAGGTCTGCAGGACGCGGCTACGCGGGTCGCTTCCGCCTGTGGCGAGGGCTCGGTGTGGTGGCGCTGCTGGGGCCCCGTCGAGGGCCGACCCCTGGTGCTGCTGCACGGCGGCTCGGGCAGCTGGACCCATTGGGTGCGCAACATCGGGCCGCTGGTGCAAGCCGGCCACCGACTCGTCGTGCCCGACATGCCGGGCTTCGGTGAATCGGCGTCGTTGCCGGCGGGCACCGATGCCGACGCCGTATTTCCCTGGCTCGAACGCGGCTTGCAGTCCTTCCTGGGCGACCGTGCGGTTGACCTGGTCGGCTTCTCGTTCGGCGGCCTGGTGGCCGGGCTGTGGGCTGCAGCGCAGCCGCAGCGCGTGGCGCGGCTGGTGCTGGTGGGCGCGCCGGGCCTGAGCAGCGAGCAGTTGCCGCCGCTCGACCTGCGCCTGTGGCAGGCCCTGCCGCCGGGCCCGCAGCGCGACGCCGTGCACCGCCATAACCTGCGCGTGTTGATGCTCGCGCGCGACCAGTCGGTCGACGCGCTGGCGCTGGCGCTGCACGCCGACAACGTGGTGCGCGACCGCCTGCGCAAGCGCCGTCTGATGATGACCGACATCCTGCGCCGGGCCTTGCCCACGCTGCGCTGCGAACTGCACGGCATCTGGGGTGGCGCCGATGCACTGGCGCAGCACCGACCGGGCCTGGTCGCCCGCGTGTTGCCGCTGGCCCCGCGCTTCGGGTCGCTGGTGTCGATTGCGGACGCCGGGCACTGGGTGCAGTTCGAGGCCGCCGCTGCGTTCAACATGACCTTGCAGGCGATGCTGGCGTAGCGACGTCGCGCAGGACAGCCTGCGTCGACGCCGGCTGGACTTATCGGCCCTTGTCTCGATCCTGCTCGCGGTCCTTGTCGCGCCCGCGCCCGTCCCCGCGCTCGGGTTCGCGCCCGCGCCCGCGTTCGCGCTGGGGTTCCGTCGCAGCGCCCTGGCCCGGCGCTAGCCGATTCATGTCGGTGTCGGCTCGACGCCCTTCACGTGGAAGTGGCGCCGGCGCGGATGGGCGCCCGTGATCCTGATCGCTTCGACCTTGCCGAGGCTGATGTGCCGGCGGTTGACTGTCCTGGCTGCGCCGATCAGGGACAACGGCGCGCGGC
>JANOJJ010000595.1:0-5983 GCA_031408155.1 Rubrivivax sp. | reverse complement strand
CACTATGACCACGGGGAGATTCATGAGCTTCGGGGTGGCCCGGCGCCGCTGCACCAGAAGCTGGGCCTGTTCGAGACCCGCGGCTGAGAGGCTGAGAGGGGAGCAGCCTCTGAGCTCGTGCAGCGCGACCGCCGAGCCCTGCGCTCGATCAGAGCACGAGCACGGACAACAAGGCCAGGCTGATCACGGCCATTGCAAAGGTGCCGAGCCAGCGCTCGACCCATTGACCGGGTGACCACCAGGCTTCGTCGTGCTCGATCATCCGGCGCAAGGTTCGGGCATCGCGCGTGCTGAAACTGGTCGGGCTCATCGTCGGTCTCCCCGGCTGCGGGTGGCATCGGCTGATGCGCTACCCCCACGCCTGTCGGGCAGGCTAGGCCTGGCGACGAGTGCCCGCACGTGAATATGCACATCGTATGCGTGCGGCCTTGCACGAGGCGGCAGCGCAGATCGGCTGGCCCAGGCCGGTGGTGGCCGCAACCGTGCGATCGGACTCGTTTGACCTTGTCCCGTCACTTGAACGGCGGTTCGTCCCACCAGGGGAAGAACGCCGGCAGGTCGGCCGACACGGTGTCGGGATAGACCGCCGGCCGCTTGTGCAGGAACGAGCTCACGCCCTCGATCGCGTCGGCCGAGCGACCACGGGCCTGGATCGCGCGGCTGTCGACACGGTGCGCCTGCATCGGGTGCTCGGCACCAGCCATGCGCCAGAGCATCTGGCGCGTCAGTGCGATCGACACCGGCGCGCTGTGGTCGGCGATCTCGCGCGCCAGCGCCCGTGCGGCGGGCAGCAGGTCTTGTGGCGCGTGCACGCTTCGCACCAGGCCACGGAGCAGTGCTTCGTCGGCGCCGAACACGCGCCCGGTGAAGCACCACTCCAATGCCGTCTGCAGGCCCACCAGCCGTGGCAGGAACCACGACGACGCGGCCTCGGGCGTGATGCCGCGGCGCGCAAAGACGAAGCCGAAGCGCGCCTCGCTGGACGCCAACCGGATGTCCATCGGCAACTGCATCGTCACCCCCACGCCGACGGCGGCGCCGTTGATCGCGCCGATCACCGGCTTGAGGCTGTTGAAGATGCGCAGCGTGACGAGGCCGCCGCCATCACGGTAGACATCGCCTACACGCAGGGCCTCGCGCACAGCGTCGCTGCGCGCGGCAACGTCGAAGGTCTGCCCACCGGCCGACAGCTCGGCGCCGGCGCAGAAGGCGCGTCCGGCAGCGGTGACGATGACCACCCGCACCGCGTCGTCGGCATCGGTCTGGTCGAACACGGCCACCAGTTCTTCGCCCATGCGTGCGGTGAAGGCATTGAGCTTTTGGGGCCGGTTCAACGTGACGGTCGCAATGCCGTCAGTGACGTCGTAGAGCAAGGTTTGCAATTCGAGTTGGGTCATGGCGGGTTCTCGCTGGCGGCGGCGCGCCTACCGTAGCCGCAAGACCCGACTGCCGCTGTCACCCGCACGACGGCGCGGCCGATGCCACGCGCCCACAATGCGCAGACCACCCACGCATTCCACCAAGGATCGGCATGTCGCTTCGACTCGAAGGCAAGGTCGCGATCATCACCGGCGCCGGCTCGGGCATCGGCCGGGCAGCCGCGCTGCTGTTTGCGAGCGAGGGCGCACGGCTGGTGCTGGGCGACAAGACCGACGCGGTGCATGCGACTGCCGCCAGCGTGGTCGATGCCGGCGGCGCCGCCGTCGCGCTGCAGATCGACGCCGCAATCGAAGCCGATGTGGCGCGTCTGGTCGCCACAGCGCTGGACAGCCATGGCCGGCTCGACGTGGCCTTTGCCAACGCCGGCATCGGCGGCGGCATGGCCGGCATCTTCGACCTCACGCCCGAGGTCTGGACCGAGGTGCTGCGCGTTAACCTGATCGGACCCTGGCTGATGATCAAGCATGCCGGCAAGGTGATGGCCGACGCCGGCCGCGGCGGCTCGATCATCTGCACCGCATCGGTTGCCGGCATCCGTTCGGGCGCCGGGGGGGCGGCCTACTCGGCGTCCAAGGCCGGCGTAATCAACCTGGCGATGGTGTCGGCACAGCAGCTGTGCGATACCGGCGTGCGTGTCAACGCGCTGTGCCCGGGGCTGACCGAAACCGGCATGACGGCCCCGATCTTCGACCTCGCCAAGGCCAGGGGCGTGAGCGACAAGGTCGGCCGCCTGAACCCCTTGCGCCGCGCGGCGCAACCGCAGGAACTGGCGCAGGTCGCGCTGTTCCTGGCGTCCGACCAGTCGAGCTATGTCAACGGCCAGGCGCTGGCGGTGGACGGCGGGCTGTCGAGCTCGCACCCGGTGACGCGGCAACTCACGGGGCAGACCGCGGTGTGATCGGTCAAGGGCCTTGCTTGGGGCGGCCGATCTTCACGGGCTCGAGGTGCCCGAGTGCAGCCACCAGGGCCGGCGTGTCGAGTGCATTCAGCGCATGCAGGCCGGCGCGCAACAATTCGCTCTTCTTGGTTTCCCGCTTGGCCGACAGCAACCGCGCCTTGAGCGTGGCAATCAGCGCAAAGTCGGCTTCGGGCATCGTGAAGCTGTCGCGAACGGGCTTCTGACGAAGCTTGGGCGCTTTCACAGGCTTGGCTCGCCTGACCGGTTTGACCTCGGCCTTGCTTGCCGGCTTGCTGACCATCGGCGGCGCGGCCGCGTTGGCGAACCTGTTGGGTCGGTCCATCACGGTTGGCTTGCCCGGCTTGACGCTGTTGGCGGTCTTGGTTGCAGCCTGGGCCCGGGTGGCGGCGCTTGACTTGGGGCTGGGCATACTCGGCTCCGACGTTAGTGATATAAACAGTTTATACCGTTCTTCAGGCGACGGCGACTTCGTATCGTCGCGACGCGCGGCGAACGGGTGGTGGCAGTCGCTGCCTTGTTGCTACACATTGATCGAAGCTTGCAAGCCGCGTGCAAGCAAAAAAATGGCCACCTCCAGGGTGGCCATCTTCAGCCAGGTGCTTGTCGCACACAGCCTGTTTTGGTAGGCCCTGGGAGATTCGAACTCCCGACCAACGGATTAAGAGTCCGCTGCTCTACCAGCTGAGCTAAGAGCCCTGAGAAACTGCTGACCGCCAGATCATCTGGTGGGTCGTGCGTGACTCGAACACGCGACCAACGGATTAAAAGTCCGCTGCTCTACCGACTGAGCTAACGACCCCATCCGCAGAGCCTCACAGTATATCGAGGATTGTGCGGCCTTCAGCCAAACGACGCGGCCGTCAGTTGCGTGATCGCCTCGCCTGCCGCCACCAGCCCGAAGGTAGCAGTCACGGTGACGCAGGACCCATATCCGGCGCAGGCCAGCGCGGCACCGGCACAACCGACGACGCAGCCTTCTTGTTCGGGCCGCTGCACGACCTCGCGCGAGAACACGCAGCGCAGACCCATGCGGCCCTGCCGCGGCGCAGCACCGGACTTGCGCAGACGTTGGCGCAGGCTGGCCAGCAGTGGGTCGTGCGTCACCTCGGCGAGGTCTTCGATCGCGACCGCCTCGGCGCGGCGTTTGCCGCCGGCCGCGCCGACGCAGACCAGCGGCACCCGCTCGGCCAGGGCCCAGGCCGCCAGCGCCACCTTGGCCTGGACCTGGTCGCAGGCGTCGATCAACACATCCACCGCTGCCGGCAACAGAGCCGGCCAGTTCTCGGGCTGCACGAAGTCGTCCACCGCATGCACCCGGCAGCCAGGGTGGATGTCGGCGATGCGCTCGGCCAGCGCCTGCGTCTTGGCCTGGCCGAGCGTGCGGCCCAGCGCCTGCAGTTGACGGTTGATGTTGCTTTCAGCCACGTGGTCGAGGTCGAACAGCACCAGTTCGGCGACCCCGCTGCGGGCCAGGGCCTCGACCGTCCACGATCCCACGCCACCCAAGCCCACGACCGCGATGCGCGCCGCGCGGATGCGCGCATAGCCGGCGTCGCCGTACAGCCGTCGCAAGCCGCCGAAGCGGCGTTCGAGGTCGGCGCCGGTTGTGCTTGCCGTCACAGGCCGTGGTCCAGCCGCCGGGTCTGCCAGCGCAGGGCCAGCACCGCGCCGGCCATGATGGCCGCCAGCGCGATGAAACTACCCAGTGCCAACGTCGACACACCCGACAGGCCCTGGCCGATGGTGCAACCCACCGCGGTGACGCCGCCGACACCCATCAACACCGCGCCGACCAGGTGGTTGGCGGTGTCTTCGACGCCGCGAAACCCTTCCCAGCGAAAGCTGCGCGAGGCCAGCGCAGTCAGGCTCGAGCCGACAACCACGCCGGCCGTCGAAACGACGCCGATGGTCAGCGTCCTGCTCTTGTCGCTGAACAGGATCAGCCAGTCGAGGGTGAACGCCACCGGCGCGACGAAACTGAGCGACTCCATGCTGCGCGAGTTGGTGGCGAGGAACGCCTCCTCCAGGGTCTGCGGGTGTTCGGCCAGGTGGCCGAGCCGCCCCGACACCCACCACAACGCGACGACCACGACGCCGATGCCCAGGCCGCCCAGCAAGACGTCGGCACTGCGGCCTTCGGGCCGCGCCAGCGCGAAGCCCGCCAGCCCCAGGCCGAGACCCGCACCCAGCCACAGGGCCAGCGACTGCCGCGCCAGGCCGGTGCCATGCGCCAGCAACGAGGGCAGGTCCTGCCCCACGGGCAGGGTGGCCGCAACGGCATCGACCGTGGCCACCCGCAGCACTGCGGTGATGCCGCGCAGCGTGGCATAGGCCGCCAGTCCCAGCACCAGCAAGACCAGCACCGACTTGAGGTTGCCGCCGCCAATGCGCACCAGGGTCTTGCTGCCGCAGCCCGACGCCAGCACCATGCCGAAGCCGAACATCAGCCCGCCGACCAGGTTGGACAACCACAGCAGCCGCGGTGCGGCGTAAATCGTGTGCCTGGCCTCGACCCAGCCCAGGCCGACCATGCCATTGAAGCCGATCATGGCCACGCCCATGGCCAGCAGCCACATGCGCATGCGGCTCCAGTCG
Organism: Rubrivivax sp.; assembly: GCA_031408155.1. Lineage (GTDB taxonomy): Bacteria > Pseudomonadota > Gammaproteobacteria > Burkholderiales > Burkholderiaceae_C > Rubrivivax. Next base: position 1,029 of record JANOJJ010000595.1, on the reverse strand, counting down.
CCGATGCTGACGATGTCGGTCACCGCGCCCATGGTGCAGAAGTGGGTGCGCTGCGCGATCGCCCCAAAGGCCGCGGCGAGCGCGAAACTGGCCCACAGCACGTGCTGGATCAGGCCAGGGAGATCGGATTCCTGCATCGGCGCGATTCTAGGTTTGCGTCGCTGGTTCCGATCGGTGCCCCCTGCGATGCGAGGCGCGGCGGCCTCGAAGACGAAGCGGTCTCAGGCCGCTACCGGGGTGGTCTCACTTGAGCGACGCCAGCCGTTCCTTGCCGGCCTGCGCTGCCTCTGAGTTGGGGTAGACCTTGACCAGTTCTTCCAGGGTCTTGCGCGCGGTCTTGCTGTCCTTCATCTCGGCCTGGCTGTTGGCCAGGGCGAGCAAGGCCTCGGGCGCGCGCGCATGCTCCGGTGCCGCGGTGACAAAAGCACGGAAGGTGTCGATCGCCTGCTTGTAGTCACGCCGCGCGTAATGCGCATTGCCCAACCAGTAGCGCACCGAGTCACCGTAGCCGCTGCTCGGATAGCGGCGCTGGAATGCGGCCAGCGCGGCCGTGGCCTTGTCGAAGTCCCCGCCGCGCATCATAGCCACGGCATCGTCGTAGCTCTTGCGCTCGTCGGGCTCGGCAGCGAACTCACGCCCGTCGAGCGTGACCTTGACCGGCTCGAGCTTGCGGATGCGGTCATCGTAGGCCTGACCGAGGTCTTTCTGGCGCTTTTGCAGGTCGGCCAGATCGCGCTGCAGTTGTTCGTCGGCGCCACGCAGTTTGGCCATGTCGCCGCGCAGCAGCTCGATCTGGTTACTCAGGTCGAGTAGGCTGCGCCGCAGCGCGGTGATCTGGTCGAGCAACTGCGCGTTGGCCGCGGCCAGCTCGGCTGTACGCACCTTTGACTGCTCTTCACTGGTGCTGATGCGGGTGCGCAGGTCGAGGATGGCCTTGCGCGCCTCGTCGTCGTCGAAGAGGCCGGCCTGGGCCGTGCCCAGACCCAGAACCGCGGCCAGCGCCGCCAAACCGCGCCGCATCAGCGGTCC
>JANOJJ010000580.1:0-7442 GCA_031408155.1 Rubrivivax sp. | reverse complement strand
GGGAACCAGGCCGCGCGCAGCGCCCCCCAGCCGCCGAACAGCAGCAGCAGCGCGGCCAGCAGCGGGATCTGGCTGCCGGTCTGGAACATGATGATGTCGTGCGCGCTGCCGGCGCTGAAGAGCAGCAACGCCAGCAGCAGCAGCAGCCAGCCGGCCAACGGCCGTGCGTCGGTGGCCGCCGCAGCGATGGCCCGCCGGCGCAATACCAGCAGGGACGCGCACAGGCTCAGGATGATCGGGCCGTGACCCTGCTCGTCGCTGGCCCAGATGGTGCGGGCCAGCTCGGCGAAGGTCGGTACGTACAGCAAGCCGTAGCCAGCCAGCAGCACGAGCAGCGTGACCGGGTCGACCTGCAGCGGCAGGCCTTCGCGCAGGCGGGTCGTCCAGCGGGTCGTCAGGCGGTTCATGCGTGCCGGCACGGCCTCGCGCCGCCGCCTACCACTCGTTCATGACCACGCCCGCAACCTGCACGGTGGCGTCGTTCAGACCGCCCACCAGGTCTTGCAGGGCACCGACACGGCTGGCGTTGCGGCGTGCCACCACCAACGCCGCACCGCAGCGCGACGCGATCACGCCGGCATCGGCACCATGCGCTGCAGCGGGCGTGTCGACCAGTACATGGTCGAACTTGGCGTTCAGCTCGGCCAGCAGCAGACCGAAAGCCGGGCGTTCGACCAGTTCGAGCGGGTTCGGTGGGGTGATGCCCGAAGGCAGAACGAACAAGCCCTCGACGCCGGCTGCCGGCTGGATCAGGTTGTGCTCGGTGCGTCCCGACAGGATGCTCGACAGGCCACGGCTGTTGTCGACGTGGAAGACCTGGTGCGCACGCGGGTTGCGCAGGTCGGCGTCGACCAGCAGCGTGTGCCCGCCCAGCTGGGCCAGCGCAACCGCCAGGTTGCTCACGCAGTAGGTCTTGCCGTCACCGATATCGGCACTGATCACGGCCAACGCGCGCCGCGGTCCGGGCTGGCCGAACAGCCGCGACGACAACTGGCTGCGCAGGGCGCGAAAGGTCTCGGCACGATACGAGAAGGGTTCGTTCAGCGCCACCAGGTCGGGGCTGTCGGCACGGCGCTCCTTCGGCGCGTAGGGGTAATGGAACTGCTGCGACAGCGCATACAGCACGTCGTCGGTCTCGACCAGGCCGAGCGCGACGGCGGCCTCACCGAAGCGCAGGCCGTGCTGGCGCTGGTGTCCAAGCACCTTGACCATCTGCTCGGGCGTCAGCTGGCGCAGGTCGGCCAGGATCTGGCCGATCGCGCGGTCATGCACCGCGCCCGGCGCTGACGCCGGGTCATGCAGCGCACCTTGGCCGGGCGACAGCAGCATGCCGAGGTCGTCGACGTCGGGTTGCGGGTTGGCCATCACGACCCCTTGCCGCCCTTGGACAGCGGCGCCAGCAGGCGCTGTCGGATCGGCGAGCCGGCCAGCGCGCGCACTGGTCGCCTGGCCCTGGGCCGAGGCATCACGCCGATGACCGGCAGGTCGAGCAGCAGCGACAGGTCGAGCACCGTGCGCACACGACGGTCACGCAGTTCGAGCAGCAGCGCCGTCACCACCGCCAACAGCAGCCCGCCGAACAGCGCCAGCAGCACGTTGAGCAGCAGTCGCGGCGACGACGGTTCGACCGGCGGTGCGGCTTGCGTCAGCAGGTTGATGTTGCCCTGCGTGGTCTGGCTCTCGAGGTTGGTCTGGGTGAAGCGGGTGGTGATCGCGTCGTAGGCGCGCTGGGCATTCTCGACCTCGCGCTGCAGGATCAGGCCCTCGTCGCGCGTGGCCTTCATCTTCAGCACCTTGGTCCGCTGCGCGTCGAGCGAGGCGCGGATTTCGCCCTGGCGCTGCCGGTTGATGGTGTTGCTGACCGTCACGCCGCCCGTGACCTTGCGCGTTTCGATGTCCAGCCGGCTGCGCAATTCGGCCAGGCTGGCGCGCGTCTCGACCACCTGCGGGTGGTTGTCGCCCAGTCGCGTGCTCAACTGCTGCAGCTGGGCCTCGCCGCGGCTGATGTCGCCCTTGAGCTGCGCGACCAGGTTGTTGTTCAGCACCTCCTGCAGGCGGTCGCCCTGGCTGCCCTCGGCCGCGGTCTGGCGGCTTCCCGACTCGGCCGAGATGGCCTGCATGGCGGTCAGCTGCGACGACAGCTCGTTCAGCCGCGCGCTCTCGATGTCCAGCCGCTCGTCGCTGGCGATGATGCCGTTCTCGCGCTGGAAGGCCGACAACCGTGTCTGCGCCTTCTCGAGCACCTCGCGCGCCTCTTTCGAGCGCGAGTCGAAGAAGGCCGCGTACTGGCGGGCGGGGTCCACGCGCAATTCGAGCGCGGTGTCGATGTAGGCCTGCACGAAGGCGTTGGCCAGCGCCGCCGCAAAGCGCGGGTCGGGCGCACGGTAGCTCAACGAGATGACGCTGCTCTCACGCGCCGGCACCACGTCGACCTGGCGCTGGAACAGACGGATCAGCCACTGCTCGATGCTGCCCTCCCCGCCTGCGCCGTCGCGCCATTGGGCCTGCACCTGCGGGTTCTCGGTCAGCTTGAGGTTGCGTACCACTCGCAGCGCGACGCGCTCGCTGCGGATGATGTCGATCTGGGTGGCGATGAAAGCCGGCGACGCCATGCCGCCGAAGACAACCGCCGACACCGGGTCGGGCTTGAAGTCGACGACCACACTGGCGGTGGCCGTGTATTGCTTTGGCAGCAGCAGGCTGACGCCCGCCGCACCCGCCGTCAGCAACACGACGACCAGGGTCATGGCGAGCCAGCGGGCGCGCAGGATTGCCAGGAACTGTCCGAAACTCATGCTGCCGGTGGACGCATCAGAACAGGCTCTCGCGCACGTAGACCACGTCGCCGTCCATCATCTTGTCGTCCATCCCTGGTTGCAGGACCCGGATCTTGCGGTCGTCGGACCGGCGGTGCACACGGATGCCCTTTTCGGTCCCGCGCTGCGTCAGGCCGCCGCCGGTGGCCAGCGCCTGCATCAACGTCATGTCGCGCTCCAGGCGCAGCGGGCCCGGCCGCTGCACCTCACCGTAGATGTAGATCAGGGGCTGGCGATCGACCCAGACCACGTCCCCGTTCTCGACCAGCGCGTCCTTGTCGCGGCCGCCGGCGGCAAACAGCATCGGCAGGTCGACCTCCAGGCGCATCGGCGCGCCGGCTCGGGTACCCGACAGCACCACGACGTCAGCGCCGCCCACCGACACCCCGCCTGCGATCGCCAGCAGGTCCGACAGCCGCGTGGCTGCCTGTTCGAGCGGGTAGCGGCCTGGCCGGTTGACCTGGCCGAGCACGCTGGCCTGGTGCGCACGCACCTGCAGCAGCGTCACCGTCACCTGCGGCTGGCGCACGAAGTTGCCCGACCGCAGGCCGTCGGCGATGGTCTGCTCGGCCACGCTGACCGTGCGCCCGCCGATGACCACCGTGCCCAACAACGGAAACGAAATGCTGCCGCTCTCGGTGATGCGAGTCTCGACCGAGAGATCGGGGTTCTGGTAGACCGTGACCCGCACCACGTCGCCTGCGCCCAGGCGGTATTCGGCCAGCGGCGGCGCCAGATCAACCCGTGCCGTAGCCGCCCGCGAGCCAGCGGTCTGGGCGGCCACCTCGACGCTGGCCGTCAGCAGCGCCAGGGTCAGGCACGCGAGCCGCCAGAGCGTCATTTCAAGCCCATGCCCTTGCTGATGTCGGTCGACGACAGACCCGCACCCGAGGCGGCGGGTGCCGGGTCTATGCCGGTTGCGCCGGGCCCGGAAGCAGCCGCCCCTGGCCGCTGTCCGTCGGCAAACTTGCCCAGGTACTCGATCTTGGCCGCCGCCCGCATCGACTTGATGCCGTCTTCGACCAGCTTGCGCTTGCGCTCGTTGAGCAGGTATTGCTCGACCGCCGGCCTGGCCTGTTCTTCACCCACCGGCTGGCTTCGCGAGCCCGCCAGAACCACGACCTGCACACCGGCCGCACCCTGCATCACGGTGGCCTGGCCATCCTTCATGCGCGACAGCGTCTCCAGTGCGCCCAAGGGCAGTTGCTCGGCCGCGCGCACGGCCTGGTTGGCGGCGAAACGGTAGTCGTTGCTCTTGAGGTAGTCGACGAACTCGGTGATCGACTTGGCCGCCGTCAGCCGTTCACGCAGGACCGGCACTTGCTCGGGCTTGGCCTCGATCGCGAACTCCTGGATGCTGTAGATGCGGCGCTCGCGAAACAGCATGGGCTTTTCGTCGTAATACTTCTTGATCTCATCGGCGGTCGGTTTGGCCGCCCCTTCGCCGACCTTCTCGGCGTAGGCGCGCGCGACGACCTGTCGCTTGGCGGCCTCGATCAGCTGCACCACACGCGGATCGCGGTCGAGCTTGAGGTCCTCGGCCTGCTGCACCGCCAGTTCCTGGTCGATCAGGCGCTCGAGGATCTGGCGGCTGGCCGCGTCGGCCTGTTCCGGGCGCAGGTTGCGTTGTTCTTGCAGCACCAGGTTGATCTGGTGCACCGTGATCTCGTCCTTGTTGACGCGGGCGGCGGCCTGGGTAGCGAGTTTGTCCTTCTTCCTTTCGTCACAGGCCGCCAACAGCGACAGCGTGGCAGCAGCCAGCAGCAACAGGGACAGCCCGCGCAGCACGCGGGGCCGGGGCAACAGGGAATTGGTCATGAGGGCGATCCAGCGGTCGACACAAGGGCGCAGTGCCGGGACGACGGCATGCCGCCGGGCGCGCACCCGGATAAAGGCCGCGCAGTTTAACCCCGCCCCTAAAGCGACCCGGCACACTCGGCCCTGCGCTTCGGGGCAAGATCAACCCGGTCGGCGCCGGCTAGCGCCGGCTTTCGATGCGCCTTGCTTGCTGTCACACGCGGCCACACGCTGCCACGCGCGGCCAACCGCCGGCGCAGCCGACTCAGCACTTGACACCCACGTGCAGCGCCACGGCCCCCGCGGCCAGGTTGTGCACGTCCACGTGGCCGAAGCCGGCGCCTTTCATCAGGCCCTTGAGCGCCGCCTGGTCGGGGTGCATGCGGATCGATTCGGCCAGGTAGCGGTAACTGCTCTCATCCTTGGCGACCAACCTGCCGATCAGCGGCATCACGCTGAACGAATACCAGTCGTACGGCTTGCGCAGCGGCGCGGCGATCTTCGAGAACTCGAGCACCAGCAGGCGGCCGCCGGGGCGCAGCACGCGCGCCATCTCGGCCAGCGCCCGGTCCTTGCGCGTCATGTTGCGCAGCCCGAACGCGACCGACACCAGATCAAAGCGGCCGGCGGGGAAAGGCAGCCTCTCGGCGTCACAGATCAGGGTCGGCAGCGCCAGGCCTTCGTCGAGCAGCCGGTCGCGGCCGACGCGCAGCATGGCCTCGTTGATATCGGTATGCACCACCAGACCCTGCGGTCCGACCTGCGGCGCGAAGGCCCGCGCCAGGTCGCCGGTGCCGCCCGCGATGTCGAGCACCTTGTCGCCCCGGCGCAGGTTGGCCACGCCGACGGTGTAGGCCTTCCAGACGCGGTGCATGCCGAACGACAGCAGGTCATTCATCAGGTCGTAGCGCTGGGCCACGGAGTCGAACACGCCGCGCACATGGCGCGCCTTTTCCTGCTCGTCGACGGTCTGGTAGCCGAAATGGGTTTGCGCCATGGTGCCGGCCTTCAGTGATGGGGTCAGTGATGGCGGCAGGACTGGCCGCCGGCGCGCAGCCGATCCTCGTCTTGCGTCCACGGCTCGGCCGAGGGCGAATGGACGCGCAGCAACTCGAAGGGAATGCGAAAAGTGCGCCCGTCTTCGAAGCCGACTTCGAGCACGCGCGACGACGGGTGCACGGTGACTGCGGTGGCTTGCACGAGGCTTGCGGACATGGTGGCTGGTCGGGGTTGCAGCGGACGAACGAGTCTATCCGCCTGCCCTGACGTGGCCTCGACCCGGCACCACTCACCCGTTTCGACAACCGGGCTGCAGGCCTTCGAGGGCAGCTCGCGCGCTACACCAGCACACGCTCGATGCCGCCGTGGTTGGCCTTGGCCACGTAGTCCTCGAGCCAGCTCTGGCCCAGCATCTTGCGCGCCATCTCGACCACGATGTAGTCGGCCTCGAGCAGGCCGTTCTTCAGGTCACCCTGGTAGCGCGACAGCCCTTGCAGGCAACTCGGGCAGGTGGTCAGGATCTTCAGGTCGCCCTGCGCCGCCACGCCCGGCAAGGCTCGCAGCGCGGCCTCGTCCTTCTTCAGTTCTTCTTCCTTGCGAAAGCGCACCTGGGTGCTGATGTCGGGTCGCGTCACGCCCCAGCGTGCCACTCTCGCCGCAGCAGCGGTCGGACTTGACCACCTGCGGACCGACGAGCGCCTTGACGGTTTTCATCGGGTCCTGCAGCTTCAGCGGGCTGTGGCAGGGGTCGTGATACAGATAGGCCCCGCCTGCAGCCGCCAGCGTGATGCCCTTTTCGAGCAGGAATTCGTGGATGTCGACGATCCGGCAGCCCGGGAAGATGTCCTCGAACTGGTAGCCCTGCAGCTGGTCGTAGCAGGTGCCGCAGCTGACCACCACGGTCTTGATGTCGAGGTAGTTCAGCGTGTTGGCGACGCGGTGGAAGAGCACCCGGTTGTCGGTGATCAGGACTTGCGCCTGTTCGAACTGGCCGCTGCCGCGCTGCGGGTAGCCGCAGCACAGATAACCCGGCGGCAGCACGGTCTGGACGCCGGCGTGCCACAGCATGGCCTGGGTGGCCAGGCCGACCTGGCTGAACAGCCGTTCCGAGCCGCAGCCTGGAAAGTAGAACACCGCCTCGGTCTCGGCGGTCGTGCGTGCCGGGTCGCGGATGATCGGCACGACGTCGCGGTCCTCGATGTCCAGCAGCGCGCGCGCCGTCTTCTTGGGCAGGCCGCCAGGCATCTTCTTGTTGATGAAGTGGATCACCTGCTCCTTGATCGGAGCGGCGCCCAGCGTGGCCGGCGGCGCGGACGTCTGTTTCCTCGCCGCGCGCCGTAGCAGGTCGTGCAGGAAACGCTGCGCCTTGAAGCCCAGGCCCACCATCACCGAGCGCATCAGCTTGATGGTCTGCGGATGGGTCGCGTTGAGGAAGCCCATCGCCAGCACGTTGCCAGGGCGAAAGCTCTTTCGGCCCATCTTGCGCAGCAGGTTGCGCATGTTCATCGAGACGTCGCCGAAGTCGATCTTGACCGGGCAGGGCGACAGACACTTGTGGCAGACGGTGCAGTGGTCGGCCACGTCCTCGAAGTCTGCCCAATGCGCCAGGCTGACGCCGCGCCGTGTCTGCTCTTCGTACAGGAAGGCCTCGACCAGCAGCGAGGTGGCCAGGATCTTGTCGCGCGGGCTGTACAGCAGATTGGCGCGCGGCACATGGGTGGAGCAGACCGGCTTGCACTTGCCGCAGCGCAGGCAGTCCTTGATGCTGTCGCTGATGGCGCCGATGTCGCTTTGCTGCATGATCAGCGACTCGTGGCCCATCAGGCCGAA
>JANOJJ010000547.1:0-2073 GCA_031408155.1 Rubrivivax sp. | reverse complement strand
CCGACTACACCGGGCTGAACACGCCCAGCGTGTGGCGCAACGCGCGCAGCCAGGCGGCGGCCAAGGTGGAGGCCTTGTCGAGCAACGGCATGGACGAGATCGAGATCCCGGCCTTCCTGAGGAAGCAAGCGGATTGATGGATCACCCCCGAAGCGGCCATCGTCCGCTTCCTCCCTGTCTGGTCAAGAGGCCGACGCCAGCTGCATCGGACGGAGGGCTGTCGTTCGGGTCCGACTGGCCTGCACCGGCTTGCGACCCACTGCCGTCGTTCGGCTCATCGACAGGGTGGTGGCAAAGCCGACAGAATTGCGCGACACCTGCCCAGGCTGGGCGGCGCCAGAGAGGGCCAATGACGATAGACATCACCAACTTGTTCGCGCTGGGGTCCTTGGTGGGCGACAAACTCGTGGCCCGCGGCGAGACGATCGCTGTGGCCGAGTCCTCGGCGGGCGGGCTGCTCTCGGCCGCGCTGCTGGCGCGTGCCGGTGCCTCGGCCTACTACTTTGGCGGCGCGGTCTTGTATACGCGCCGCTCACGCCGGCTTCTCACCACCCTCACTTCCGACGACACAGCCGGGGTGCGTTCGTCGAGCCTGCCCTATGCACAGCTGTTGGCCCGCCACCAGCGCACGCGGTTTCGGGCGACATGGGGCCTGGCGGAAACCGGCGCCGCTGGACCGACTGGGAACAGCTATGGCGATCCAGCTGGCCAGACCTGCCTGGCGGTCGATGGCCCCGTGAACCGCGAGCGCATGCTGAGCACCGGCCTGGACGATCGGTCGCGCAACATGATCACGTTCGCGCTGGCGGCGCTCGAGCTGCTGAACGCGGCCATCGACGCCGCTCATGGCGCCGGTTCAAGCGACGACACAATCCGCCTGCCGTAGCGGCCGCCGGTCAACCTGGTATGCCGGCCGCCAGCCACCTCGGAGGCGAACGTCCCTGGCAGACCCATGCCGGGTTCCGCACGACGGATGCCGTGTCGGGCTGGGCAGGTCGATGGCCCCGTTGTTGCGCACGAGTGCCGGCATCCATGGCGCGCGACTGCCTTTGGGACAATCCGCCCATGAGCCTTTTCGACGACGACACCGGGGTCACGCCGCTCGGGCCCTTGCCCGACGGACCGGACACTGCGGCTGCCTTCGCAGGTCATGTGCATGCGAGCTGGAACATCGGCGCCAACCCCAACGGCGGCTACCTGCTGGCACTGGCGGCCCAGGCCCTGCGCCAGTGCACGCCTGGGCAGCCCGATCCGCTGAGCATCAGCGTGCACTACCTGCGTCCGGGGCTGGCCGGCCTGCCCTGCCGCATCGAGACCCAGGTGCTGCGCAGCGGCCGCACGCTCAGCACCGTCCGAGCCACGCTGACGCAGCAAGGCAGTGCCCGGCTGGAGCTGTTGGCCGCGATGGGTGATCTGGGTCCGCCCGGTGCCGCAGCGCAGCCGCTGCTGACCCGGACCATGCCCGACATCCCGCCACCCGAGGCCTGCCGCACGCGCTCGGCGCTAGCCCAGGGTGTGGACCTGCCGATCCTCCAGCGGCTGGATGTGCGGCTGCATCCCGACGAGGCGATGCCCGGTGCCGCTGGCCAGGCCCGGGTCAGCGGCTGGATCCGCTTCGCCGATGGCCGCGCGCCCGACGCACTGGCCTGCCTGCTGATGGCTGACGCGTTCCCGCCGGCGCTGTTCGGCCTGCTGGGCATGGTGGGCTGGGTGCCCACGATCGAGCTGACAGTGCACCTGCGCCGCCGCCCGGCGCCGGGCGGGCTGCTGGGGCAGTTCTGGTCGCACGATGTGTGCGACGGCCGGGTGGTGGAAGACGGCGCGCTGTGGGACGCGAGCGGGCAGTTGGTGGTGCAATCGCGCCAGCTGGCGCTGCTGAGGACGGCTTGAGCGCCCGCGGGGGACCGCTGCAGCGGGCGGGTGACACCGCTGTGGCACCGGCTGTCACCCGGGTGCTAGCCGGGCCGGCATCGGTCCACCCACACTGCAGCGGAGCGCGGGCTTGAACACAACCGCCCGCCCGACCGCCCGACCGCCCGTCCGCTTGCCCCGGGCCACGCCGCGCTGCCGCCT
>JANOJJ010000469.1:0-3039 GCA_031408155.1 Rubrivivax sp. | reverse complement strand
CGCAGCGCGCCGGCCGTGGTGTCGATGGTCACCTCGACCTCACTGCACCGACAGCTTGCGCCGCGCCACCACCTCGGCCCAGCGCACGAGCTCGCTGTCGAACTGCTTGGCGAAGGCGGCGCTCGAGGTGCCCACCGGCGTCATGCCGTGCACGAACAGCCGCGCCTTGATCTCGGTCTCGTCCAGCACGGCCGCGGTGTCGCGGTGGATCTTCTCCAGCACGGCCGCGGGTGTGCCGCCCGGGGCGATGAGGCCGAACCAGGAGATGTTCTCGAAGCCGGGCAGGCCGGCTTCGTGCGCGGTGGGCACGTCGGGCAGTTGCGGGGCGCGCTGGCGGCTGGTGACGGCCAGTGCGCGCAGCCGTCCCGGGCCGAGCAGCGCCGACGCCGCGGCGAAGTTGCCGACCATCATCTGGATCTGCCCTCCGATGAGGTCGGTGTAGGCCACGGCCTCGCCCTTGTAGGGCACGTGCTGCAGGTCGACGCCGGCCGCGTCGGCGAAGTTCTCGCCCGCCATGTGCACTTGGCTGCCGACGCCGGCCGAACCGAAGTTCACCGATCCCGGCTTGGCCTTGGCGGCAGCGACCAGATCGTTCAGCGTCTTATGCGGCGACGCATCGGGCACCACCACGAGCATCGGGCCCTGCGCCACGTTGATGATGGGCACGAGGTCTTTCTTGGTGTCGAAGGGCAGCCGCTTGTACAGCACCGGCGCGATGGTCACGCTGCCCGAGGCCATCAGCAGCGTGTAGCCGTCGGCGGGTGACTTGGCGACCATGTCCGAGCCCAGGTTGCCGCCGGCGCCGGCGCGGTTTTCCACCACCACCAGTTGCCCCCAGACGGCCGCCAGCTTCTGACCGAGCATGCGGGCGATGACGTCGGTGGAGCCACCGGGGGCAAAGGCCACCACCAGGCGCACGGGCTTGTTCGGCCAGCTGCCCTGGGCCAGCGCGGTGCCGGCCAGCACGGTGCCCACGGTGCCGGCAGCAGCGATCAACAGGGTGCGGCGAGAGGTCATCGACAAGGTCTCCTCGGGTTCAGTGGATCAGTTCAGCAATGCCAGCGCAAAGGCCAGTCCCACCGCGACGCCCCCGGCGACGGCCAGCGCGATGGCGTTCTTGCGCAGCCCGCTCCAGGGTTTGAATTCGACCAGCAGCAGCCGCATGCCGCCGCCCAGGTGCAGCGCCAGCAACACCACCAGGCCCCACTCGGCCAGCTTGACCAGCGGTCGGTCGGTGAAATGCAGGAAGTCGTCGAGCGCCGCCTCACCTTGCAGCGACAGGCCCAGGACCCAGAAGTGCACCGGCAGGAACAGCGCCAGCGCCACGCCCGAGACACGGTGCACGAAGAAGGCCCACCACGCCGGGTGCGCGCGGGCGCGCCGGTCGTTGCGGCGGCGCAGACCGGCGGCGGCAGCGCCGCTCATCCCGCCACCACGCCCCATACCGCGCGCAGCCCGGTCACCAGCAGCAGCGCACCGACCCCACGCGCCAGCAGCCACGCGGTGGCCGCGCGCCAGCCCAGCCACTCCTCGGCGACGCGCGCCAGGCCGATCGGCACATGCGCCACGCAAGCCAGCACGAACACCGCGTAGAACGCACCGAAAGCCCAGTTGCCACGGGTGCGAGCGAGGATCTCGGCGGCACTCAAGCCCCCGCGAACGGCATCGATCAACACCACCAGATGCACCACCACGCACAGCGCCAGCAGCACCGCGCTGACGCGCTGCAGGACCCAGCGGCGGGCCTGCACGGCAGCCAGGCTGCGGCTCACAGCTCGCCTTTCATCGCCGCGCGGGCGGCCAGGCGCTTGAGTCCGGCGATGCCCGCCGTCGGTTCGATGTGCTTCGGGCAGCGCTCGCTGCACGAGCCCTGGGTGTGGCAGGCGTGGCAGCCGACGTCGCCGGCCACAGCCTGCAGCCGCTCGCGGTGGTCCTTGTCGCGCACGTCGTTGGCCAGCGTCCAGGCGCGGTTGAGCGCGGCCGGGCCCAGGAAGCCCGGCCGCCAGGCCACCACGTCGCACGACGCATGGCAGACCGCGCAGCCGATGCATTCGATGCCGGCGTCGGCCGCCTGGCGCTGCGGGCTGTCCGGACGCACGGGCTCGAACGCGTCGTGCCGGGTCCGGCTGCCGCTGAAGCGGCCCCGCGCCTGGGCCCATTTGTCGAACAACTCGGCCATGTCCGTGGCGAGGTCCTTGATAACGGGCAGGTTCGACAGCGGCGCGATCTCGAGCTCGCCGTGCTGCTCGACCCGGCTGACATGCGTGCGACAGGTCCAGCGCGCCACGCCGTTGACCGTCATCGCGCAGCTGCCACACATGCCCACGCGGCAGGCGAAGCGGTAGGCCAGGGTCGGCTCCAGGTGCCGTTGCACATGGGTCACCACGTCCAGCACGGTCTGGCTCGGCAACCGCGGCACGTCGTAGCGGCTGAAGCTGCCTGCGGTCTTGCCGCGCCAGATGCGCACGCGCAGGGTGTTCTCGGGAGGGGGGCTCACCCGGGGATGATGGCCCGCGCCGACGGGACTGAACAGCGGGCAAATCCTGTAGCGGCGCCAGCAGCGTTGGCCGCTGGCGCGCTGGGCAGGCGCGAGCAGGCCCTGGCGCATCAGATCACCCCGGCGCTGCACGATGGGCGAGGCATCGGCCCGCACGTGCGGCGACACCCGTTCAGCCACGGCCTGGCCGCGGTCGGCGACAAGCACGGGCTCGCCGGCCGCCGCCGCACCCAACTAGTCGCTGAGCTTGTTGTTGAGGGCTGTGATGCCGACGGTGTGGATCGCCCGTAGCCGATCAGCGCCCGCCACGGAAGTCGGCGGTCTGGGCGCGCAGCATGAGTGTCAGCAGTTCGGTCGTGAGTGGGTGGGCCAGGCCGGCGCTTGTCGACCCCTATGCATAGGTCCTACTTGCAGCAGGTCTCGTCGTTCGCCCGGTACTTTGGTTGTCCGCCTGACACGTTGGGCCCCGAGAAGGTCCGCGAGTACCAGGTGCATCTCGTCGAAGACTGCAAGCTCGCGACAAGCAGCGTCAGCATCGCCGT
>JANOJJ010000432.1:0-2227 GCA_031408155.1 Rubrivivax sp. | reverse complement strand
GCCGCGCCTGGCGCGTGCCGCCGGAGCCCAGGTGCTGCTGGTGCTCAACGCTTCGCCCTATCACACCCGCCTGATCGGCTTGCCGACCGTGGTTGCCCAGAAGACCGGTTTGGTGCGGTGGATGATGCGACTCACGCGGATAACCGGCTTGGGATAATCCTTCATCTTGTTCCCCGAGTAATAACGTCGAGGACCTGACCACGCCCGAGCTGACCGGCAACTGGGAGTACCAGCTCGCCGAGATGGAGCATGGGCGCCTCAAGCGCGACGCCTTCATGGCCGAGATCGCCAAGATGGCCGAGCGCATCGTGCGCAAGGCCAAGGAATACGACCGCGACACCATCCCCGGTGATTACGCCACGCTGGCCACGCCCTGCCCGACCTGCGGCGGCGTGGTCAAGGAGAACTACCGGCGCTTCGCTTGCGCTGGAACCCGTGGCGCCGACGAAGGCTGCGGATTTTCCATCACCAAGATCCCGGCCGGCCGCGCCTTCGAGATCGCCGAGGCCGATGCCTTCCTGGCGCACAAGACGATCGGCCCCCTGGAAGGCTTTCGTTCCAAGGCTGGCTGGCCCTTCACGGCCGAGCTCAAGCTCGTGCACGACGACGAGATCGCCAACTGGAAGCTCGAGTTCGACTTCGGCGACGATGCCAAGCAGGGTGACGGCGACGCCGAGGCGGTCGACTTCTCCGAGCAGCAGAGCCTGGGCGTGTGCCCCAAGTGCAAGGGCCATGTGCACGAACACGGAACGTCCTACGTGTGCGAACACGCCGTGGGCGCACCGGTCACCTGCGACTTCAAGAGCGGCAAGATCATCCTGCAGCAACCCGTGCCGCGCGACGAGATGAGCAAGCTGCTGGCCAGCGGCAAGACCAGCCTGCTGGAGAACTTCGTCTCCAACAAGACGCGGCGCAAGTTCAAGGCCTTCCTGACCTATGACCAGAAGGAAGGCAAGGTGATCTTCGAGTTCGAACCGCGTGCCCCCCGGGTGACGGCCAAGAAGGCGGCCGCCGGGAAGGCCTCGGCCTGAGCGTGCCGCGACCCGGGTTCGTCGCGGCGGCGCATGTTTGGGACAATCGGACGATGAACCCGACCGACATCCCTGCGTACATGGCCCATGTCGGCGTTGCAGCACGCGCCGCGGCAACGGCGATGGCCACTGCGTCCACCGCTGCCAAGAACGTTGCGCTGACGAGCCTGGCCAGCCGCCTTCGCGCCGCCGCCGCCGAGCTGCAGTCGGCCAACGAATTGGACCTCGCCGCAACCCGCGCCGCCGGCCTGGCCGACGCGATGATCGACCGCCTTCGACTCGGCCTCAAGGCGATCGAGACCGTGGCCCAGGGCTGCGAACAGCTCGCCGCGATGGCCGACCCGGTGGGCGAAATTTCCGGCGTCAAGCGGCGGCCGAGCGGCATCAGCGTGGGTCAGATGCGGGTGCCGTTGGGCGTGTTCGGCATGATCTACGAGAGCCGGCCGAACGTGACCATCGAGGCGGCGTCGCTGGCCATCAAGAGCGGCAACGCCTGCATCCTGCGCGGCGGCTCAGAAGCGCTGCAGTCCAACCTGGCACTGTGGCGGCTGGTGCAGGCCGCCTTGATCGACGCCGGCCTGCCGGCCGAAGCCGTGCAACTGGTGGAGACCACCGACCGCGCGGCCGTCGGCCACCTGATAACGATGCCCGAGTCGGTGGACCTGATCATCCCGCGTGGCGGCAAGAGCCTGATCGAGCGCATCAGCCGCGAGGCACGGGTACCGGTGATCAAGCATCTGGACGGCAATTGCCATGTCTACGTCGATGCCGAGGTCGACCTGGCCCAGGCCGTGGCGGTGACCGACAACGCCAAGACGCAGAAGGTCAGCCCTTGCAATGCGGCCGAATCGCTGCTGGTGCATGCGGCGCAAGCAGCCGCCTTCCTGCCGCTGATCGGCGACGTGTTCGCGGCCAAGGGTGTGCAGATGCGCTGCTGCCCGCGCGCGGCGGCCCTGCTGGCGCCGCGGCCGAACGTGGTCCCGGCAACCGAGGCCGACTGGGCCGAGGAGTACCTCGACCTGATCATCAGCATCAAGGTCGTCGACTCGCTGGACGAGGCCGTTCGCCACATCAACCGCCACGGCTCGCACCTCACCGACTCCATCCTCAGCAGCAACCACGTCAGCGCGATGCGCTTCCTGCGCGAGGTCGACTCGGCCTGCGTGATGGTCAATGCGAGCTCCCGCTTCGCCGAC
>JANOJJ010000411.1:0-8143 GCA_031408155.1 Rubrivivax sp. | reverse complement strand
GTCATCTACGGGGTAAGTCATATCGCCCATGAAAGGCGAAACAAGGTTGATAAAGTTTTCTTGAAGATGGATCTGGAGGTGGTGCAGCGCTGGCGGCCGGACGCCGTCGTCACGCTGATCGAGGCGCACGAGATGGAGATGCTGGGCGTGACCGCGCTCGGACCGCAGATCCAGGCCCGCAACATCGAGTGGCATCACCTGCCCATCGTCGATGTGCAGGCGCCCGACGCCCGCTTCGAGTCCGGCTGGCGCAGGTCCGGTCCCGCACTGACGAGCTATCTGAGCAGCGGTGGACGCGTGCTGGTGCATTGCCGCGGCGGCCTTGGCCGCGCAGGCACAGTGGCCGCCCGGCTGCTGGTCGAGCTCGATTGGCCTGCACAGGAAGCGATTGCCCGCGTGCGCCGCGCCCGGCCCGGCGCGATCGAAACGCACGAGCAGCTGCAGTACGTGCTCGAGTTGCGCCGTCCGGGCCAGCGGCCGCTGCGCTGAAACGAGCGGACCGCTGGCGCCCGACGTCAACGGCTGAGGTTCATCGTCGGCACCGGCAGCGTCATGAGCAGGCGGGTGCCGGTGGCGGCCTGCACCTGTTCGACCGTGACTCCGGGGGCCAGTTCGCGCAGCACCATGCCCTCGGGCGTGGGCTCGAGCACGGCCAGTTCGGTGACGATGAGGTCCACGCTGCGTACCGAGGTCAAGGGCAGCGTGCACTTGTCGACGATCTTGTGCTCGCCCTTGGCGGTGTGCGTCATCGCCACGATGACCCTGCGCGCGCCGGTCACCAGGTCCATCGCGCCGCCCATGCCGGGCACCATCTTGCCGGGCACCATCCAGTTGGCCAGCAGTCCGTTGCGGTCGACCTGCAGGCCGCCCAGCACCGTCACGTCGAGGTGGCCGCCACGCACGAGGCCGAACGACATCGCGCTGTCGAAGGTGGCCGCACCCGGCAGCGCGCTGATGTGGCGCCCGCCGGCGTCGGTCAGGTCGTCGTCCTCCAGCCCGTGCTCGGGGATCGACTGCATGCCGACGATGCCGTTCTCCGACTGGAAGAAGATGTGCGCATCGGCAGGCACCAGGCCGGCCACCAGGGTGGGCAGGCCGATGCCCAGGTTGACCAGCGTGCCTGGACGCAGTTCCTGGGCCACGCGGGACGCGATCAGCAGCTTGTCATCCATGAGCGGTCTCCTTGGCAATGATGTGCGTCACGACCACCGACGGCGTCATCACCGCGTCGGGCGGGATCACGCCCACGGGCACGATCTCTTGCGGTTCGGCCAGCACCACATCGGCCGCCATCGCAATGATCGGGTTGAAGTTGCGCGCCGTCAGCGCGTAGGTGAGGTTGCCGATGTGGTCGGCCTGGCGTGCGTTGACCAGTGCGAAGTCGGCCCGCAGCGGCATTTCGAGCAGGAAGGTGCGGCCGTTGATGTCGATGCTGCGCTTGCCGTCGGCCACCGAGGTGCCCACGCCGGTGGCGGTGACGACGGCACCCAGACCGAAGCCGCCCGCGCGGATGCGCTCGATCAGCGTACCCTGCGGCACGAGTTCGACCGCGATCGTGCCCGCGATCATCTGCGCCTGCGTTTCAGGGTTGGTGCCGATGTGACTGGCGATCACCTTCGCGACCAGCCCGGCACTGATCAACAGCCCGATGCCCACCCCCGGGCGCGCAGTGTCGTTGGCAATCACGGTGAGGCCTTTCTTGCCTTGCCGTACCAGTTCATCGATCAAGCGATGGGGCGTGCCCACCCCCATGAAACCGCCGATCATCAGTACCGCCCCGTCGGGAATACGGGCCACGGCAGCTGCCACCTTGATGCTCTTGCTCACTATTGCTCCGCCTTGCACAACGCTGTTGCTGGACCTGCACTATCGGCCCAGGATTGGGCTTCTTCAGCGGCTGCCATCGGGCGGCCTTGCGGCACGTCAAGCATGGTCCATCGCATGACTTCAGAGTGGCGCTGCCAGCGCGCGCGCGATGCGGTTGCGTGCCACGCGTGACTTGGGCACCGGAGCGTCGAACCACAGGCGCACGTCCTGCTCGAGTCCGATGCCGTGCATGTAGTTGTACAGCGCTTTCTTCAGGCCGACACCGAGCACGTCGTGGTCGACGCCCGTGGGGTCGATGAAGCCGACATCGTTGCAGGCGAAGCCGGCGCGCGGCAAGTCCTGCAGCGTGACCCCGTAGCGCTCGGGGTTCAGTCCCACCGGCGAGTGCACGGTACAGGCGAAACGATGAAAGAAGCCGGACTGGATGCAGCCTTGCGCGAAGAGCTGGCGTACGGTTTCGAGCGCGTCCACCGTGTCCTGTACCGTCTGCGTCGGAAAGCCGTACATCAGGTAGGCATGCACCAGGATGCCGGCATCGGCAAAGCCCTTGGTCACGCGCGCAACCTGGTCGACCGAGACGCCCTTGTTCATCAGCGTGAGCAGGCGGTCCGATGCCACCTCGAGCCCGCCCGAAATGGCGATGCAGCCGCTGTCGGCGAGCTGGCGACACAGGGCCGGGGTGAAGGACTTCTCGAACCGGATGTTGCCCCACCACGAGATCGCGACGCGCCGCCGCTGCAGTTCGGCCGCCAGCGCCTTGAGCGACTTGGGCGGAGCGGCCTCGTCGACGAAGTGGAATCCGGTCTGACCGGTCTCGGCGACGATCGCCTCGATGCGGTCGGCCAGGGTCTCTGCGCTGGCGCTGTCGTAGCGCGAGATGTAGTCGAGCCCGACGTCGCAGAAGCTGCACTTCTTCCAGTAGCAGCCGTGGGCCACGGTCAGCTTGTTCCAGCGGCCGTCGGACCACAGCCGGTGCATCGGGTTGAGCATGTCCAGCAGCGACAGGTAGCGGTCCAGCGGCAGGCCGTCCCAGGTCGGCGTTCCGACCTCGGCAAAGGGCACCTCGGGCTCGACCAGGTTGACGTAGCGGACCGCACTGTCGGTGCGCACGAAGGTGCGCACCAGACGGCTGGCGGAGCGCCGCCCGGCCAGGTGGTCCAGCAGTGCCAACAGCGGCCGCTCCCCGGCGTCGAGCGTGACGTAGTCGAAGTGATCGAAGACCCGCGGATCGCTCAGCTCGCGCAGTTCGGTGTTGACGAAGCCGCCGCCCAGCGCAGTAACGATTCGCGGGTGCTGCGCCTTGATCGCCTGCGCGATGCGAAAGGCGGCGTACACGGCCCCCGGAAACGGCACCGAGATCAGCACGAGTGTCGGTTGATGGCGCTCGATGGCCTGCTGCGTCAAGGCCTGCAGCCGGCGATCGATCAGGTTCGGCGCTGCGCACAGGGCCTCGGCCAGCAGGTCGAAGCTGGGCTGACTCTGGGCCAGGCTTTCGGCGTAGCGGACGAACTCGAAGCGCGCGTCCACGGCCTCGCGCAGCAGGTCGGCCAGGTCGTTCAGGTACAGCGTTGCCAGGTGTCGCGCGCGGTCGTTCACGCCGAGGGATCCGAAGGCCCAGGCCATCGGATCGCCGCCCTCGGGGTCGATGTAGACGTCGAGCGCCTCGAAGCGCTGACCTTCGGGCAGGAAGGTCCGACTGCAGATGCGGTGGGCCAGCGTGGCGTCCCGTCCCTGAACGAAGGCCACCGCGGCAGCGATGGTCGTGAGGTATCGATCGGCCTGCGCCAGGAAGGCGCGCGCACGCGGCCCGTGTCGGCTCTGGGCTTGCGCAAGCAGTTGGTCTCGAAGCGCGGACAAGCCTTGTTGCGACAGCAGGTCAAGCGCCAGCGCCAGCGCCAGGTCTTCCTGCACGGCGTCGAAGCCGCGCGATCGCAGGAAGCCGGTGAGATAGGCCGTCGACGGGTAGGGCGTGTTCAGTTGCGTCATCGGCGGGATGACCGACAGCACACGAACGACAGGGGCTGACATGAACGCGGCTGGAATGCGGGCTGGTGCCGGGGCTGCACCGACTTTTCGCCGACGGTGACCGCGCAACGGCGGCAACCCATTGTCTCGCGGTTGGCGGCGGTCCGACAGCGACCGTGCCCGATGGTGGCCGGGCGGCGGCGCGATTTGCGACTATCGACCGCTACGCTACGCGCATGCAGGGGCCTGCGCGTCATTCACGACCAGAATCGGCCGCGTCAGCCCTGACGCGCCATGACCGTGGGTCCATCGATGAGTGACGAACGATTCGGCTTCGCCCCCCAGTGGCAAGGCCTGCGTGGCATGGCCTTCGGGCTGCAACAACCGGCCTTGATCGGTACGGCCTGGGTCAGGGACGTGGAGGCGGCCGATCTGGCACGCCTGGAGGACCTGGCCCTGCAGAGCCCAAGGGTGCGCTTGCGCTCGCTCGAAGCGTCGACAGAGCTGGCGCACCGGTTCGTCTTCCGTGTGCTGGACTGGATCGGAGCGGTGCAACGCGTGGCCGGTGTCCCGGTCGCAGAGCGCGTGCACTTGCAGGCCCTGGGAGCATCCGCCGAACAGCCACGACGGATGGTCTTCAGGGTTGCGTTGCCCACCGCGAGCATCGACGCCAACCGGCTGGCCATCCGCTGGGTGGGCGCGCAGGCCCGCCGATTGCTGTCTTCGTCGCGGACCTCGAACGAAAGCGCCGCTCAGGCAGAACCGACGGCCGCAGGTTTGCACGACCAGTTGCGGGCCCATGCCGAACCCGGGTTGAACCGTTTCCACATCCTGCAGGCGGCACAACGGCTGGACATCCCGGTCCAGCAACTGACCTACAAGGTCAAGGCGCTCGGCACCGGGGCTCATGCGCGACTGCTCAGCAGTTCGATCACCGAGCACACGTCGAACATCGGCGTCAACATGGCCGCCAGCAAGTCGCAGACGGCTGCCGCCCTGCGCAGCGCCGGCTTGCCTGGTGCGACGCACCTGCCTGCGCTGGGCCCACACGAGGCCGTCGCCGCTGCGGCCACGATCGGATATCCGGTGGTGGTCAAGCCCGACGATCAGGAGCAAGGTCGCGGGGTGATGGCCGACTTGGTCAGCCCGTCGGATGTCGCCGCGGCGTTCACGACTGCGCGCAAGCACTCCGAACGAATCCTGATCGAGAAGTGGATCGACGGCTTGACGCATCGGCTGACGGTGTTTCGCGGCCGCGTCATCCGTATCGTCAAGCGTGTTCCGGGTGGCGTGACAGGCGACGGACAGCACAGCATCGAGGCCCTGGTCGAGGCCAGGGCACGAGCGCAAGCCGAGGACCCGGCTTCGCCCTTTGCCAGGTCGCCAGCGGTCACGCTGGACGAGGAGGCGCTCGGTCTGTTGACGCAAAAGGGGTTGTCGCCGCAGCATGTGCCGGCGGCCGGTGTTCACGTCCGGCTGCGACGGCGCGACAACGTCAACGCTGGCGGCAGAAACCAGGAAATCACGCTTGCCGAGGTGCATCCGGACAACCTTCGACTGGCCCGGGATGCGGCCGCGGTGATGCGGCTCGATTTCGCCGGGGTCGATCTGATCAGCACCGACATCGGGACTTCGTGGATCGACAACGGGGCGGCCATCTGCGAGGTCAACGCGCAGCCGCAATTGGGCGTGAGCGGCGAGTCGCGGATCTACGAAACCATCCTGGCCGAGCTGATGCAGGGCCGGTTCGGCATTCCGGTGCAGGTGGTACTCGGTCCAGGCGACGCCGCGCTGCAGCAGCGTGTGCTCGAGCAATGCCTCGCTGCGAGCCGGGGCGCTGCGGTTTCAGCTGCTGCCGGCCTGTGGATCGGGGGCCGGCGGGCGACTCCTGCCTTCCAGACCGCCTTCGACGCGGCGCGCGCGCTGCTGCTGCGTCCCGAGGTCGACAGCGCCGTATGCATCATGCCGATCGACGAGGTCTGCGCCTCCGGTTTCCCGATCCACCGCGTCGACAGCGTCAGCGTGGCGCTGCGCGACCTGTTCAGCGCCGACGATTCAACCTTGCTTGGCCAGGCCCTGCCGATGCTGGTCAGCTCGCGCGGGGCGCTCAGTTGACGCTGTTCCTGATGTTCTCTTTGCTGATGATCGATGCCAGGCGCTGACTCTCGCTGGCCACCAGGCGGGTGAAGTCGATGCGCCCCAGCACCGCCGGTTCGATGCCAAGTGAGCCGAGCTGGTGCAGCAGCGCGGAGTCCCGAAAGACCTGGGTCGCGGCGTCGGCCAGCTGGTCAGCGATAGCTGCAGCGACGCCGGCCGGTGCGAACAGTCCATACCACTGTGAAAAGTCGGCATCATGGACGCCGTGTTCGGCCAGCGTGTGAATGCCGGGCAGCTGAGGCAAGCGCTGCCGATGGGCCACTGCAAGGGCATGTGCGCGGCCCGTGGCGAGGGCAGTCGCCACTGAACCGGCGGGCAGGAACATCAACTGCACTTCGCCGGCCAGCAAGGCGCGCACGGCCGGGCCGGTGCCCCGGTAGGGCACGTGGAGCCAGCGCGTATCCGTGCGCGACATGAAGAGCTCTGCGGCCAGGTGCGAGGTGTTGCCGTAGCCTGCGCTGGCGTATGCAAACCCTGCCGTGCGTGAACGTGCGTCCCGGATCAGTTGGGCGAGGGTCAGGTCCTTCAGCGATTCATGCACGACGAGCACGTTGGGCGCGACCCCGAACCGTGCGAGCGGCGTGAAGTCCTTGACTGGGTCGAAGCTGGCGTCGGCATACAGCATCGGTGCCACCAGGTGCCCCACGCCGTTGACGAGCAAGGTGTGGCCGTCGGGCTCGGCGCGCGCGACGCTGCCGGCGCCCAGGGTGCCGCCACCACCGCTGCGGTTGATGACCACGACCGGCTGCGCCATCACAGCCGCCATGCCCTTGGCCAGCAGGCGCGCCATGATGTCGATGCCGCCGCCGGGTTCGGCCGGCACCACGATCTGGATGTCCCGGGCTGGAAATCGGCCGCGCGTGGTCTGCGCGCGGGCGGAGCTTGCCAGGCCAAGCAGGACCAGGCTGTAGCGCAGCCAGCGCCGGCGCTGACGATCAATCATCTTCGAGCATGCTCCTTGCCAGGGCGGCCGCGCCGCGTGAAGGTGAGTCGGGACCGAGTGGCCGCTGATCCATCAGCACCCATCAGCATCCTTTCGGTGCCGTGACAGCCACGATGCCTTGGCGGCCGGAGCGGTTGATTTGACCACCCTCGACGAACTCCATGCCTCGCCCGACGGCGGCCAGGTGCTCGACGCGAAAGCCAGCCGCCTCGAGGTCGCTGCGCAATCCTTGTTCATCCTCGTGTGGACAGACGTGAAAGCCAGCGCGTTGGACGTAGGTGTTGATCAGGTCGACGAACTCGGGCAGTGCACAGGGCAGGGTCAGTTGGCGCTCTTGAAGGCCATCGAGCATGTTCGATGCCAGGGTTTGCGCCCATTCGGCGGGCGAGCGAGACAGCTGCGTGCGTTCGCGTCCGGCGGCCGCCAGGCGAGACACCAGCACCAGCCGACCCCCCGGAGCTAGCGCCCGGTGCAGCGCCAGAAGGGCCGTTCGATGCTGCGACGATTCAAAAAACTGCAGCACCGAATGCCCGATCACCAGGTCGGCCCCGCCGTCCAGGGCAAGGTCGCGGATGTCGGTTTGCATCGTGTGCAGATCGAGGCCTTGTTCAGCCGCATATCGGCGGCAGGTCACGAGCGGCGTGTGACAGCGGTCGACGACGATGAACTGGTGCCGTTGGCCACTGTGCAAGGTCGCTCGATGCACCATCGCCATGACACCGCTGTCTGCGGACCCGGCGATCAGGATGCGCAGCAGCTTGTGGCCCACGAGCTCGGTCAGCAGCGGGGCCAGGTGCGGTTCGTCGGCTTCGACTCCGCCGATCTGACGCGTCAGGCGCAGGTAGCCCCACAGGGCATGGTAGGGGCGACAACCGACACAGTGCAGGGCGGCCTGGTCGAACTGCCGCGCTGCTGCTGCGGGGAGGTCTTCGATTGGTTGCGACATGAGGCTGGATTGGACCATGACGCCGGCGGCCCTCGCGAGCCCGAGGCCTGCCGGCGCGCCGCGATGGCGGCCGGTCAGCGATCTGCACGACCGCATTGCTGCTCGGTCATGGCACTCGAACGAAGCGGGCCTGGCGCCGAGGCGCCAGACCCGTGCAGCGAGGCCGAGCAACGGCCGCCGGCGTCAGTCGCGCGTCACTGCGAAGCCGCAGACGCGGCCGGCGCGGCCTCGGCGGGCTTGGTCACCATCGGCAGCGCAGGGGCTGGTGTCGACACGGCGGCCGGCGCCGCATGGGTGGCGGCCTT
>JANOJJ010000675.1:0-7850 GCA_031408155.1 Rubrivivax sp. | reverse complement strand
ATCCAGCCGCTGTACACCGCGTCCGACGTCGCGGCCAGCGGCGGCGACGAGATGCTGGGCGAGCCCGGCGCCTACCCCTTTACGCGCGGCATCCACCCGCTGATGTACCGCAAGCAGCCGTTCACGATGCGCCAGTACACCGGCTTCGGCAACGCCAGCGACACCAACCAACGGTTCAAGTTCCTGATCGACAACGGTCAGACCGGGCTCAATGTCGCCTTCGACCTGCCGACCCAGTGCGGGCTCGATTCCGACGATCCGCAGGCCGAAGGCGAGATCGGCCGCGTCGGCATGGCGGTGGACACGCTGCGCGACTTCGAGCTCGCCTTCGACGGCATCGACCTCGACAAGATAACGGTCTCGCTGACGATCAACGGCGCGGCGGCGATCCTGATCGCGATGTACCTGGCCTGTGCCGAAAAGCGCGGCTTTGACGTCAAGCGCCTGCGCGGCACGGCGCAGAACGACATCCTGAAGGAGTTCATCGGCCGCGGCACCTGGGTCTTTCCGGTCCAGCCGTCGATCCGCCTGGTCGGCGACACCATCGAGTACTGCGCCGAGCATGCGCCCAAGTACAGCCCGGTGTCGGTCTGCGGCTACCACATCCGCGAATCGGGCGCGACGCCAACGCAGGAGATGGCCTGGGCCTTCTGCATCGCGCGCGCCTACGCCGACGAGGTCATCAAGCGCGGCCTGCCGGTGGACGAGTTTGCCGGGCGCCTGTCGTACAACTTCAATATCTTCGGCAATCTCTTCGAGCAGGTGGCCAAGTACCGCGCCGGCCGCAGCCTGTGGGCGAAGATCATGAAGCAGGAGTATGGCGCGACGCAGCCGGGCTCGATGTGGCTGCGCATGATCGCCGGCGGCGGCGGCGGCGGGCTGACGCTCGAGCAGCCCGAGAACAACATCGTTCGCGGCGCCTACTACGCGCTGATCGCGGCCCTGTCGGGCGCGCAGACGATGGCCCTGTGCTGCTACGACGAGGCCTACACGATTCCGAGCGAATACGCGCAGCGCATCTCGCTGCGCACGATGCAGTTGCTGGTCGAGGAGATGGGGCTGGCCGAAACCGTGGACCCGCTGGGCGGCTCGTTCTACGTCGAGACCCTGACCAACCAGATGCGCACCGAGATGGAACGCATCATCGAAGAGACCGATGCCGCCGGCGGCATCGTCAAGCTGGTCAGCGACGGCACGATCCAGTCGCGCGTCTCGGCGCAGGCCTACCGCATGCAGCGCGCGATCGAATCGGGCGCGTTTGCCAAGGTCGGCGTCAATCGCTACCGCAGCGAGGTCGAGCCCGACCACCAAGTCGAGATGCACCCCTACAGGATCGACGACGCGCACAAGCAGATTGCCGCGCTGCAGCGCGTGCGCGCCGAGCGCGACGGCGCTGCCGTGGCGCGTGCGCTGGAGCGCGTCGACTCCGATGCGGGCAGCGGCGTCAACCTGATGCCGGCCATCGTCGAAGCGGTCAAGGCCTACGCCAGCGTCGGCGAGATCACGCAACGCATGGTCGGCGTGTTCGGTCGATTCGTCGAGCCGGTGCGCTTCGACCATCGCCAGCAGGAGCCGGCCGCATGACCGCCGCTGCCAGCACCGAGCTGCAGGCGATCAAACGCTACCTGGCGCCGACCAGCCTGGCGCACGCGTTGGCGGCGCTGGGCGAGCGCGGCGGCGCCACCGTGCTGGCCGGCGGCACCGACCTGATGCCGCAGCTCCACGCCGGTCGGATGCGCCTGGCCGGCACGCTGCTCAACATCCGCCGCGTGCCGGGCCTGGACCGGGTCGACTCCAGCGGCGGTGCTCTGAGCCTGGGCACCTTGACCACGCTGGCCACGCTGCTGACGCACCCGCTGGTGCAGCGCCATGCGCCGCTGCTCGCGCTGGCCGCAGACCACTTCGCCTGCGACCAGATCCGCAACGTGGCAACGCTCGGCGGCAACGTCTGCAATGCCTCGCCCGCCGGCGACTTGCTGACGCCGCTGCTGGCACTCGATGCCGAGCTAGAACTGGCGTCGCTGGCCGGCGATGGCACGGTCCGGCTGCGCTCGATGCCGATCGACGGATTCTTCACCGGCCCTGGCCGCACCAGGCGCGCCGCCGACGAGTTGCTGACCGCCGTGCGGCTGCCGCCGCTGCCGGCCGGACAGCTGACCCGCTTCTACAAGTCGGGCTCGCGGCCGGCGCTCGATATCGCGACGATCTCGGTCGCGTTCAGCGCCCAGCGCGACGCCGCCGGCCGGCTGCGCGGCGTGCGGCTGGCCCTGGGCGCGGTCGGGCCGACACCCTGTCGCGCGCGCCGCACCGAGGCCCTGCTCGAAGGCCAGCTGCTCGATGCCGGGCTGGCCGCGCGGGCAGCCGAATGCACCGCCGGCGAAGCGGCCCCGATCGACGACGTGCGCGCCAGCGCCTGGTACCGGCTGGAGCTGCTGCGCAACATGACACGAAGGATGCTCGACGATGTCGCTCACCCATGAAATAACGTTCACGCTCAACGGCGTGCAACGCAGCAGCACGGTCGGCGTCGGCATGAGCGCGCTGCAGATGCTGCGCGAAGTGGTCGGCCTGACCGGCACCAAGTACGGCTGCGGCGAGGGTGAGTGCGGCGCCTGCACGATCCTGCTCGACGGCCGCTCGGTCAACGCCTGCCTGTTGTTCGCCGTCGACTGCGACGGCCGCAGCCTGACCACGGTCGAGGGCCTGGCCGGCGACCTGCACGCACAGGCACTGCAGCAGGCTTTCGTCGCCCATGGCGCGGTGCAGTGCGGCTTCTGCACGCCCGGCATGCTGGTGCAGGCGACCCACCTGCTGGCGACCCAGCCACGGCCCGATGCGGCTGCCGCCAAGCGTGCGATCGAAGGCAACCTGTGCCGCTGCACCGGATACCAGAAGATCGTCGATGCGATCGTTGCAGCAGGACAGACCCTGCCCGCGGGAGACGCAGCATGAGCGAAGTGCTGAACCAACCCCTGAACAGGGACAGCACGAGCCTGATCGGCCAGCGCATCCCGAAGATGGATGCACCCGAGAAGGCCAGCGGCAAAACACGCTACGTGCATGACATCGAGTTGCCGGGCCAGTTGCACGCGGCGATCCTGCGCTCGACGCGGGTCCATGCGCGCATCCTGCGCATCGATGCGAGCAAGGCGCGCGCGCTGCCCGGCGTGCATGTGGTGTTGACGGCCGCAGATCTGCCCGACCAGCGGCCGATCGGTGTCGCCCGCGACCATCTGCCGCTCAAGAGCGGCCGCGTGCGCAGCCAGCGCGACGAGGTCGCCGCGGTGGCCGCCGACAGCCAGGCCATCGCGCTGGCGGCATGCGCGCTGATCGAGGTCGACTACGAGGATTTGGCCGTAGTCGCCGACGCCGAGGCGGCGCTCGAACCCGGGGCACCGCTGGTGCACCCGCCGATCGCCGGCGCCGCCGCCGGCGCGCCGGTCGGCCTGGCCGGCAAGAGCGACAACATCGCGATGCGCTTCGACTACGGCCATGGCGACGTGGTGCAGGCCGAGGCCGACTCGGACGTGGTGGTCGAAGACGCCTTCGAGCTGCACTACGTGACGCACTGCTGCCTGGGTGTGTCGGGCGTGATCGCCGAGTTCGACGCCAAGGGCAACCTGCTCCTGTACTCCAATACGCAGGTGCCGTTCCTGCACAAGCGCGAATTCGCCGAGATCCTGGGGCTGGACCCGGCGCGCATCCGCATCATCCAGCCGCCGATCGGCGGTGGCTTCGGCAGCAAGCTCGACATCTACCCGTTCGAGGTCATCTGCGTGTTCCTGGCGCGCGCCAGCGGGCGGCCGGTGAAGCTGGTGTTCAGTCGCGAAGAGGAGTTCCTGGCCTCGCCGACACGGCAGCCGGTGCGCCTGACGCTGCGCTCGGGCTGCACCAAGGACGGCAGGCTCACCTTTCGCGCCGTGCACACGCTGCACGACAACGGCGCCTACACCTCGTGGGGCGCGACCACGCCGTTCGTGATGATGCAGACCTTCTCGTCGCTGTACCGGGTGCCGAACTGCGACTACCACACCGTGGCGGTGTACTCGAACAACCCGTACGCGGGGTCCTTCCGCGGCTACGGCAACCTGCAGGCCACGTTCGCGGTCGAGGCGCACATGGACAAGATGGCCGAGGCCATCGGCATGGACCCGCTCGAGTTCCGCCTGCGCAACGCGCAGCTGGCCGGCGAGGTCAGCGGCCAGGGCATGGTGTTTCGCAGCTGCGGCTTTCAGGACTGCCTGCAGATCGCTGCCGAGCGCAGTGACTTCCTGCGCAAGCACCGCGCCTACGCGGCCGAGCAGCAGGCCCCGGGCCCGATCAAGCGCGGCATCGGCATCGCGTCGATGCTGCACGTCGGTGGCGGCGCCAAGATCTATCCGTCGGACGGCTGCGGCACGATCCTCAAACTCGACGACTTCGGCCACGTGACGCTGATCACCGGCGCCTCCGAGATCGGCCAGGGCTCGGAGACCGTGCTGTCGCAACTGGTGTGCGAAGAACTCGGCTTGCCGATCAGCGCGGTGACGGTGGTCAACAACGACACCGACATCACGCCCTGGGACGTCGGCGTGCACGCCAGCCGCACCACCTTCATCGCCGGCAACTCGGCGATCGGGGCGGCGCGCTTGGCCAGAACCAAGGTGCTGACGGCGGCGGCGGCGAAGTTCGATATCGCCGCCGAGGATCTCGAGCTGAAGGGCGGCTGCATCGTGCGCAAGGCCGGCGGCCAGTCGCTGGTCGAGCTGGCGCGCTTTCTGCGCGGACTGCACTTCAGCGACCGCGCCGAACTGGTGATGACCAGCTTCTACTACGAGCCGCCGAGCGTGCACCAGGACAAGGCTTACAAGGGTGACGTGTCGGCCGCCTACGCCTGGGCCGCACAGGTGGTCGAGCTCGAGGTCGACACCGACAGCGGCGTCGTGCGCATGCTCAAGGTGACGGCGGCGCACGACGTCGGCCGCGTGCTCAACCGGTTGGGCATCGAGGGCCAGATCGAAGGCGGCATCGTGATGGGCCAGGGCTACGCGCTGACCGAGAACCTGATGGTCGAAGGCGGCCGGATCCTCAACCCGAACTTCCGCGACTACAAGCTCGTCACCGCGCCCGAGATCCCGGCGATGGACATCAGCTTCATCGAGTCGATGGACGGCGAGGGCCCGCAAGGCGCCAAGGGCGTGGGCGAGGCGCCGGCGATCTGTATTGCCGCGGCCACCGCGAGCGCGATCTACAACGCCACTGGCGTGCGCATCACGAGCCTGCCGTTCACGCCCGAGCGCGTGTACCGCGCGTTGCGCGGGGCGTTGCCGCCCTTGCGGCCGACACCGCGGGTGGCGCAATGAAACCGCGCACCGTGCTGAGCCTCGAACAGGCGCTGTCGCTGCCCTACGCGACGCTGCGCTTCGTGCAGCTGGGCTGGCGCGTGATCCGGGTCGAGGCAGCCGGCGGCGAAGGCCTGCCCGGCGACCCCAACCGCTACATCGGCGGCCGGATTGCCGACGACGACCGGCGCAGCTACTTCATCGCGCCCAACGTCGGCAAGCAGGCGATCGCGCTCAACCTGAAGGATCCGCGTGGCCACGCGCTGCTGGCACGACTGATCCGCGAGCTCGACGTCGACGTGTTCTGCTGCAACACCGTGCCCTCGCGCTACCACAGCCAGGGCATCGACCCCGAGACCCTGCGTGCCGCTCGCCCCGGGCTGATCTGGGCCGGCATCTCGGCGATGGGACCGGACTGGCCCGAGGTGCCCGGCTACGACCCGGTGATCCAGGCCATGGCCGGCTACATGGAAGTCACCGGCAACCGCGACGGCCCGCCGATGCTCGCCGGCATTCCGGTCATCGACCTCAAGGCCGGCGACGAGTTGTTCGCGGGTGTGATGCGCGCACTGCTCGAGCGCAGCGAGACTGGCTTGGGCCAGGAGATCCACGTCTCGATGCTGCAGGCCGCGGCGTCCTGGCTGATCACGCTGCTGCCGTTGATCGACTTCGGCTGCGAGGCCAGCGAAATCACGCGTGCCGGCAACGAGCACCGCAAATTCATCCCGACCAACGTCTACCCGACGCGCGACGGCTTCGTCTTCCTGGCCATCGGCAGCGACGTGCAGTGGCGCCGCCTGACCGCGATCCCGAAGTTCGCCCGGGTCGCCAACGAGGTTCGCAAGACCAACGAAGGCCGCCACGCCGAGCGCGCGGCGATCCACCGCGACATGGCCGCGGTGACGGCCGCGCACAGCGTCGAC
Source organism: Rubrivivax sp. (assembly GCA_031408155.1). Lineage (GTDB taxonomy): Bacteria > Pseudomonadota > Gammaproteobacteria > Burkholderiales > Burkholderiaceae_C > Rubrivivax. Next base: position 1,606 of record JANOJJ010000675.1, on the reverse strand, counting down.
GAGATCCTGGCCGACCTGCGCGGCGCCACCATCCCGGCCACGCGCATCAACGACATCCCGCAGGTGCGCGAGCTGCCGCAACTGCGCGACAAACTGACCCGCACGCAACTGCCCGACGGCCGCACCGTGCACCTGCCGCCGCGCGCGGTGGACCGGCCCGGCGCGCCGAGCGATTTCGCCTTTGCCCCCAAGTACGGGCAGGACACGCGCGCCGTGCTGGCCGAGGCGGGCCTGGGCGACGACGACTTGTGCACGCTCTACAGCGCCGGAGTGGTCGCATGACGTCTGACGCGCTGACTGCCGACCCCTGCCAGGGGGACGGACCCGACCAACCAACCCACGGAGACACCATGAAGCCCATCCGCCTTGCCCTGCTTGCACTGGCCTGCCTCGCCCCCTCGGCTCAGGCCGAGATCACGATCGGCGTCTCGCTCGGCACCACCGGCCCGGGCTCGTCGCTCGGCATCCCGTACAAGAACGCGTTCCAGTTGATCCCCAAGACGCTGGGCGGCGAGCCGGTGCGCTACATCATCCTCGACGACGAGTCCAAACCCGACAACGCAGCGAAGAACGCGCGCAAGTTCGTCGGCGAAGACAAGGTAGATGCGCTGATGGGGTCGACCGGCGTGCCGTCGGCAGTGGCCATGACGCAGGTGGCGGCCGAGACCAGGACGCCGATGCTCGCGCTGACCCCGCTGCCACCGCTGGCGGCCGAGCGAGCGCCCTGGACCTTCGTGATCCCGCAGCCGACCGAGCTGATGATGGGCGCGGTGGCCCAGCACATGAAGGCCAAGGGCATCAAGACCGCCGGCTTCATCGGTTTTTCCGACACCTGGGGCGACCTGGTCTACAACGCGATCAACGCGCTCGCGCCGGCGGCCGGTTTCAAGATCGTCACCAATGAGCGCTACGGGCGCGCCGACACCAGCGTGGCCGGGCAGGTGCTGAAGATCACCGCCGCCGCGCCCGACGCGGTGGTCATCGGCGGCTCAGGCTCGCCCGGCGCCACCCCGCACATCGCGCTCGCCGAGCGCGGCTTCAAGGGCCCGATCTATCACAACCACGGCACCGTCAATCTGCCCTTCATCCAGACCGGCAAGAAGAGCGTCGAAGGCGCCATCGCACCGACCGGCGCCCTCATCGTCGCCGAAGAGTTGCCGGCCGACTTTCCGACCAAGGCGGTGTCGCTGGACTTCGTCAAGCGCTACGAGGCCGCCTTCGGCGCCGGCAGCCGCAACGCCTTTGCCGGCTACAGCTACGACGCCGTGCTGGTGCTCGACGCTGCGGCCGCGGTGGCGCTGAAGAAGGCCAGGCCCGGCACGGCCGAGTTTCGCGCCGCCCTGCGCGACGCGCTGGAAGGCGTGCAGAACGTGATCGGCACGCATGGCGTCTACAACATGAGCGCCAGCAACCACAACGGCCTGGACGAGCGCGCACGCGTGCTGGTGCAGGTGGTGGGTGGCGAGTGGCGGCTGATGAAGTAAGACGGTCGAGCAGCACCTGCAGCCGGCCGCGCGAGCATGACCGTCGATTCGGATGGCCAGGGTTGCCATGCGCCGGACAGATCGACTTGGGCGAACGCCGGGGCGCATAGGAGCGCGAGACG
>JANOJJ010000367.1:0-6122 GCA_031408155.1 Rubrivivax sp. | reverse complement strand
CAACCTGTGTTCATTGAGTGTCATCGTCTCAGCAGTTTCAGCGAACGGGCCAGGCGCTTGGCGCGCTCGATCACCATCTCGGCCACCTGCACGTGGCGCGCGGCGGGCTCGTCGAAGGTGGAGCTGATGACCTCTCCGCGCACGGTGCGCAGCATTTCGGTCACCTCTTCCGGCCGTTCGTCGACCAGCAGCACGATCAGGTGGATGTCGGGGTGGTTGGCCACGATCGCGTGCGCCAGATGCTGCATCATGACCGTCTTGCCGGGCTTGGGCTGCGCCACCAGCAGCGCGCGCTGGCCTTTGCCGATCGGCGCCACCAGATCGATGATGCGGCTGGTGATGTTCTCTTCGGCCTTGATGTCGCGTTCGAGCTTGAACTGCTCCTTGGGGAACAAGGGCGTCAGGTTCTCGAACATGATCTTGTGCTTGCTCTCCTCGGGCGTCACGCCGTTCACGCGGTCGACCTTGACCAGCGCGAAGTAGCGCTCGCCGTCCTTGGGCACGCGCACCTCGCCCTCGATCATGTCGCCGGTGTGCAGGTTGAAGCGGCGGATCTGGCTGGGCGACAGGTAGATGTCGTCGGTCGACGCCATGTAGCTGGCCTCGATCGAGCGCAGGAAGCCGAAGCCGTCGGGCAGCACCTCGAGCACGCCGTCGCCGAAGACCTGCTCACCGGCCTTGGCGCGCTTTTTCATGATCGCGAACATCAGCTCCTGCTTGCGCAGTCGGGTGACGTTCTCGATCTCCAGCGCCTCGCCCATCTTGATGAGCTCACTGACGTGCTGCGCCTTCAGTTCGGAAAGATGCATGGAGACGATTCCCTCGGGGGGTTGGCCGCCCCGCCACGGGCGGCGTCAACAGGTCAGTCGGCTTCGACGTTCGGTGTCGTACCGAGCACCGGGCCCGAAGGCACGGTCAGGGCAGAAGGACGCTGGGATGTCGGGCCGGACCCGCGGCGGACTGGCAACTTGGCCGGAAGGTCCGGCAGCCAGGGCCGCGGTGGCTGTCACACGGGAGCGGGGCGCGAGGATCGCTGACCACCGCTCTCGTGGAGGGGCATTATAGGTTGCCGTCGACGAAGGCCGTCAACTCGCGCTTCGGACGGGCGCCGGTCAGCTCGGCGACCTTCTGTCCGCCCTTGAAGATCATCAGGGTCGGGATGCCGCGGATACCGAACTTGGCCGGCACCTCGCGGTTGTCGTCGACGTTCATCTTGGCGATCTGCAGGCGACCGTCGTAGTCCTTTGACATTTCGTCGAGGATCGGTGCAATCATCTTGCAAGGGCCACACCACTCGGCCCAATAGTCCACCAGCACGGGCACATCGGACTCGAGAACATCGCTCGAAAACGAATCGTCCGTGATGTGCTTGATCAGTTCGCTGCTCATGCGATTGTTCTCCAAAGCCTGCGTCAGGATGGTGAGCAGGCAGCCTCATTCTGACACACCGAACCTGCTGCCGTTGGCGCCGGCCACAGCCGTCTGCCTATGGCGCTGATAGCCCGCATCAGCGTTGGCGCCGGCAAGGCTGGCATGTCGCCGTGACCCGAACAGCGAAGGGTCTCGAACCAATTGCCGGCGATTGACCGCGCTCTTCCGGCCTTGCGGCGCCGATGGCCGGGCTTCCAATCGTCCGTGTATGGCGTCAACGCCCGCGTCCACCCCCATCCAGCCGCCTCGCAGCTCGGCGTCGCGCCAGTTCGGACGCTTCGCGCTCTTGCGACTGCTCGGCAAGAGCAGCCGGACCATGGCCTGGCAGGTCAGTGAAGCGGGCAACCGCGACGATCTGGTGCTGCTGCTGCCGCGGGCGGTACCGCAGGGAGAAGGCAGCGTCGAGTGTTGGGCCCAGCGGGCACGCAAGGCGGCGCGGCTGGATCATCCCAACCTGGCTTCGGTGATCGAGGTCGGCGCCCACGAGGGCTGGCCGTTCGCGCTCTACGATCTGGCCGAGCAGGTCACCCTGGCCGACCGCGTGGGCAACAAGGGGTTGCCACCGACCGAGGCTGCCGCACTGGCCAGCCAGGTGCTGCAGGCCCTGGCCTTCGTGCACGATGCCGGCGCGGCCCACCGCGACCTGCAGGCCTTTGCCGTGCTCGTCAGCGACAAGGGCGTGGCGCGCTTGATGGGTACCGAGGTGGCCTGCGTCGAGGGTGCCCAGCAAGGCGTGATCGATGGCCAGTCCTTGCAGTCGCAACGGGCCGCTGCACTGACCGACGTGCTGCAGCTGGGCTTGCTGATGTACCACCTGCTGACCGGCCAGCCGGCGCTGGACGAACCCGACACCGGCAAGGCCGTCGAGCGACTGCCGCCCCAGGGCCACGACATCGTGCGCCTGCCCTTTGCCACCGCCTGGCCGATCCCGGAGCCGTTGCGCGTGATCGTCAATCGCGCCACCGACCGCCAGCAGCGTCGGCGCTACCACAGTGCGCGTACGTTGGCGCGTGCGCTGGATGGCTGGCTGCAGGTCGACGAAGCCAGCCATGGTGGTTCGCTGGCACTGTTGCAGGAACGCCTGCACAGCCTGGGCGTGCTGCCTGGATCTCCGGGTGGCGCCGAGCGCGCCGCGCGCCTGGCCCTGATGGAAGGTGGCCGCACCGACGAGCTGGCCGAGGTGCTGCTGGACGACGTGGCGCTGGTCTTCGAACTGCTGCGCGCGGTCAACACGGCGCAGGTGCGTGGTGCGCAGTTGTCGGGCAATGGACCGGTGCTGACCATCCGACGCTCGATCGCGATGATCGGCCTGGAGGGGGTACGCCGCGTCGCGCTGGCCCTGCGGCCGTGGCCAGGGCCGTTGTCGCCGGCCCATGCCTACGAACTGCTGCGTGCGATGCAGCGTGTGCGCCGCGCCGGCCGCGTGGCAGTGTCGATTCGCCCCAAGGGCTACGACGCCGAGGTGATCTACCTCATCACGTTGCTGCAGAACCTCGGTCGGCTGGTGGTGCAGTACCACTTCGCCGACGAGGCTTCGCAGATCTACAAGCTGATGCAGCCGGGCGCAGCCGAGCCGGGCGAACCCGACCAGCCGGGCATGAGCGAGCAGGCGGCCTCGATGGCGGTGCTGGGGGTGGACCTGGAGGCCATCGGCAACGCCGTGGCGCGCTGGTGGGGGCTGGACGACAGCGTGCTGCACATGATGCGTCGCCTGTCACCGGGGGCCAGCGTGCACCATCCGGAAAACGACGATGAAACCCTGCGCATCGCCGCCAGTTGCGCCAACGAGGCGGTGGATGCCGTGGCGCTGCCGGCGCATCGAGTGCTGAGCGCGCTGCAAGGTGTGGTGCAGCGCTACGGACGGGTGCTGGAGTTGTCGTTGCGCGACCTGCAGGCCGCGCTGCAACTGGTGCCGCCGGTCGATGCCCAGACCGGGTCGGCCAGGCCGCAGCCGTCGCGGCCGACCGCCGACTCAGGGGTGGGCCCATGAAGGCCGACGCGCCCCAGTCCGTTGCGCGTCGACGCGTCGGCCGCTTTGAACTCAAACACCTGCTGGGACACGGCGCCCAGGCCAGCGTCTGGTTGGCGTACGACCCCCGCCTGCAGCGCGACGTGGCGGTCAAGCTGATGTCCGGCCGCGCCGACGCCGACGCGGTGAGCGAGTGGATGCAGGAGGCGCGCGCCGTCAGCCGCCTGACGCATCCCAACATCGTGCCGCTGTTCGAAGCCGACGGCGAGGGTGGCGGCGCGCCCTATCTGGTGTTCGAGTACGTCGACGGCTGCACGCTGAGCGAGCAAATCAAGCGCGACGGGGCGATGCCGGCACGGCAGGCCGTGGAGCTGATGATCGGCGTGCTCGATGCGCTGGCCGAAGCCCATGCCCAGGGCATCGTGCATCGCGACCTCAAGCCCTCCAACGTGCTGATCGGCAAGGACGGTCGTGCGCGGGTGATGGACTTCGGCATCGCAGCGCACGTATCGGGCGGTGCCGACGGCCGCATCGTCGGCACGCCGGGTTACCTCTCGCCCGAGGCCGCGCGAGGCGAGGCCCCGTCGCCGCGCATGGACGTCTTCTCGGCCGGCGTGATGCTGGCCGAATTGATCAGCGGCCAGCGCCTGCTGTTCGAGCGCGACCCGATGCGCGCACTGCAGCGGGTGCAGCAAGAGGATCTGCAACTGGCGGCGGATATCGACGTTGAAGACGAGTTGCGCAGCATCGTGCAGCGCGCGTTGTCGCGCGACGCGGCGCTGCGCCACGACAGTGCTGCCATCCTGCGTGACGCCCTGACCGGCTGGCTGCAGGGCAGCGCCGCCGGTGCCGGGATGGTGGCCGGCGAAGCCGCCAACGGACATGGCACGCTCGAGTTCTTGCTCCGGCGCATGCGGCACAAATCGGACTTCCCGGCGCTCGGAGAAGCGGTGGTGCGCATCCAACGCTGCGCCAGCTCCGAGACCGAGAGTCTGGCCAGCCTGTCGGCCGAGATCCTGCGTGACGTGGCGTTGACCAACAAGCTGCTGCGCATGGTCAACAGTGCGCATTTCCGCCATGCCGGGGGCGGCACCATCGGCACGGTGTCGCGCGCGGTGGCCCTGATCGGCTTTGCCGGCGTGCGCAACCTGGCGCTGTCGCTGGTGTTGCTCGAGCACATGCGGAACAAGCAGCACGCAACGCAACTCAAGGAGGAGTTCCTGCGTGCGCTGATGGCCGGCACCCTGGCCGGTGCGCTGGCTCCACTGGCGAGTGAAAGCGAAGAGGTCTTCATCGGGGCCCTGTTCCAGAACCTGGGCCGCTTGCTGACCGAGTTCTATTTTCCCGAGGAAGCGCAGCAGATCCGGCGCTTGCGCGCGCAGGGTACCGAACACGAGTCGGCGGCACAGCGTGTGCTGGGCCTCGGGCTGCAGGACCTGGCGGTCGGCGTGGCGCGCTGCTGGGGCCTGCCCGAGAGCCTGCAGCGCGTGATGCGCCTGCCCGAAGGCGTGATGCCCACGCGGGCGGTGGAGCAGGGCGTGGAACGACTGCGCTGGATCGGTCGCTGTGCCAACGAGGTGACTGACGCCTTGCTGGCCCATGGCCCCGAACCAGCCCGGCATGCGGTGGCCGAACTGGCCGATCGCCATGCCCGCGTGCTGGGCCTGCACGCCAGGGACATCGTCAACGCCGCTGCCGACGCACGCGATCGCCTGCTCGAGTTTGCGCGCACCATGGGGGTCGACGTGGCGCGCGGCACCACCGTGCGGCGGCTGTTCCCCGAAGGGGCGACGCTGAGCCTGCGGCAGGACGCCGACACGCTGGTGCTGGCCCCGGTCGTGGCCGACCCGCTCAACACGCAGGAGGTGACCTCGGCGCTGACGGCTGGCATCACGGACGTGACCCAAAGCCTGGCCGGCGACCACTTCAAGCTCAACGACGTGCTGCGCATGGTGCTCGAAACCATGTACCGGGCGATGAACCTGCAGCGCGTCGTGTTCTGCCTGCGCGACCCCAAGATCGATACCCTGACCGGCCGCCTGGCATTGGGCGCGGGCGGACAGGCTGCCTGCAAACCGTTTTCGATCCCCTTGCGCGACAAGCCCGGTGCCGCGGTCGACCTGTTCGCTGCCATCTGCAAGAAGGGGGCCGACACGCTGATCACCGACACCCAACGCGGTGGGCTGGCCGCGCGTTTGCCGGCCTGGTACCAGCGGGAGGTGAACGCGCCGAGTTTTCTGCTCTTGCCGCTGATGATGCGCAACGCGCCATTCGGGCTGATCTATGCCGATTGCGCGACCCCCGGCGGCCTGGCTCCGCAGGAGAAGGAGCTGGCGCTGCTGCGCGCGCTGCGCAACCAGGTGGTGATGGCGTTTCGCCAGCTCGATCGCCGCTGAACGCAAGCCCGGCCGGCCTGTCCCGCCGGACAACAAAGGTGTCGAGCCTTACCCCCGGCACTGGTGGCAACGGTTAGGGCTGCTCCGTTCCCGACCTGACCCGTTTGGCCGCGCTCCCAAGCGGGGAGGCCCGACCGGTCGGATTGTAGGCCAGGCCCTCGCCCTTCCCAGGCGACGGGTCGGCTTCAGAGGCTGAGAGGCAATCGCTCGCGCCCGCGTGAGCCCCAGAAAGGGCCCAATCTAGGCGCAAAGCGCAGCCGGGTTGGACACCCGGCGAGGCTTTGCAACGACGAGTGGGCCCTTTCTGGGGCTCACCCTTCGGGCCG
>JANOJJ010000312.1:0-4395 GCA_031408155.1 Rubrivivax sp. | reverse complement strand
ATCGCCTCATTTACGAAGCGCCCGCAGGACGTGGTCGGCCTGCACTTCTTCAGCCCAGCCAACGTGATGAAGCTGCTCGAGGTCGTGCGCGGTGCGAGAACGAGCGGGGAGGTGCTGGCCACCGTGATGGGCATCGCCAAGAAGATCAAGAAGACGGCCGTGGTCTCGGGCGTGTGCGACGGCTTCATCGGCAACCGCATGATCGAGCAGTACAGCCGGCAGGCCGGTTTCATGCTCGACGAAGGCTGCACCCCGCAGCAAGTGGACAAGGCGATCGAGAAGTTCGGCTTCGCGATGGGCCCCTTCCGCATGGGCGACCTGGCGGGCAACGACATCGGCTGGGCGATCCGCAAGCGCCGCGCGGTCGAGCACCCCGACATGCTCTACAGCCGAACCGCCGACCTGCTGTGCGAACGGGGCCGCTATGGCCAAAAGACCGGTGCCGGCTGGTACGACTACGCGCCGGGCAAGCGCGAGGCGATCGCCTCGCCACTGGTGGTCGAGATGATCGAGCAGCACCGCGCCTCGCTGGGCATCAAGCCGCGCAGGATCAGCGACGAAGAGATCGTGCAGCGCCTGGTCTATTCACTGGTCAACGAAGGCGCACGCATCCTCGAAGACGGCATCGCCAGCAAGGCCAGCGACATCGACATGGTCTACCTCACCGGCTACGGCTTTCCGCTGTACCGCGGCGGGCCGATGTGCTACGCCGACACGGTGGGCCTGTACAACGTGGTGCAGAGCATGAAGCGCTTTGCGCGCAACCCGCATGACGACGCCGCCTTCTGGCAGCCGGCGCCGCTGCTGGAGCGGCTGGTGGCTGAAGGCAAGACCTTCAGCTGAGGCGGCGTTCAGACCACCACTGCCTGCCGCATCTGGCAGCCGACACCTCCAGCGAAGGAAAACAGTCATGAGCCAAGCCGTCATCGTCTCCACCGCCCGCACGCCTCTGGCCAAGAGCTGGAAGGGTGCCTTCAACATGACCCACGGCGCCACGCTGGGCGGCCTGGCGATCAAGGCCGCGGTCGAGCGCGCCGGCATCGACCCCGGCGCGGTGGAAGACGTGCTGATGGGCTGCGCCAACCCCGAAGGGGCCACCGGCTGGAACATCGCGCGCCAGGCCGCGCTGCGCGCCGGGCTGCCGGTCACGGTGGCTGCGTCCACCGTCAACCGCTATTGTTCCAGCGGGCTGCAGACGATGGCGATGGCTGCGAAACGCTTCTTTGCCGGCGAGGGCGATGTCTTCGTGGCCGGTGGCGTCGAGAGCATCTCTTGCGTGCAACAGGAAATGAACCTGCACATGTTCCAGGACAGCTGGCTGCTGCAGAACAAACCCGAGATCTATTGGCCGATGCTGCAGACCGCCGAGACCGTGGCCAAGCGCTACGCCATGCCGCGCGAGCGCATGGACCGCTATGGCGCCGAGAGCCAGCGCAAGGCCTGCGCCGCGCAGGACAAGGGCTTGTTCAACGACGAGATCGTGGCGGTCACGGTGACCGCCGGCGTGGCCGACGCCGTGCTCGGGCTGCGCAGCAAGGAAGTGACGATCGGCGTCGACGAAGGCCTGCGCCCGGGCACCACCTACGAAGGCATCAAGGACATCCGCTCGGCCGCGCCGGGTGGTGTCGTCAGTGCCGGCAACGCGAGCCAGTTCAGCGACGGCGCCGGTGCCTGCGTCGTCGTCAGCGAGACCTATGCCCAGCAAAAGGGCCTGCAGCCGCTGGGCCGCTTCCTCGGCTTTGCGGTGGCCGGCTGCGAGCCCGACGAGATGGGCATCGGCCCGGTTTTCGCGGTGCCCAAGGTGCTGCAGCGGCTGGGTCTAAAGGTCGACGACATCGACCTGTGGGAGCTGAACGAGGCCTTTGCGGTGCAGGTGCTGTACTGCGCCGACAGGCTGGGCATCCCGATCGACCGCTTGAACGTCAACGGCGGCGCCATCGCCATCGGCCACCCCTATGGCATGAGCGGCCAACGTCTGACCGGCCATGCGCTGATCGAAGGCAAACGGCGCGGCGCCAAGCGGGTCTGCGTGACGATGTGCATAGGCGGTGGCATGGGCGCGGCCGGCATCTTTGAAGTGCTTTGAGCGTGCAGGCCTTGCTCATACCGGACCAGCGCTTCGCTGTGCTGCGCTGCTTGCACGCGGTCGAACTGCCCACGATCGACGCCGGGCTGGCTGGCCTGGCGCGGCGCGACCACAGCTGCCACCTGATGCAGGACGGCTGGTTGCGGGCATGAAGCCCAAGACCACCGAAGCCTTGGCCTGGCTGCTGATCTACAGCGGGCTGGCGATCGCGTCGCTGGGGCTGTTCCTGCGCCGCAGCGAAGGACCGCTGGGCGACCTCGTGATCGCGCTCGGGCTGCTCGGCGCGGCCGCCGGCGCGCTGCTGATCTGGCTGCGATCCCGTATCCAGGACGACACCAAGGAGACCCCATGAGCACACCCGTCCTGCAACTCTTCGACCTCACCGGCCGCACGGCACTCGTCACCGGCGGCTCGCGCGGCCTGGGCCTGCAAATCGCCGAGGCACTGGGCGAAGCCGGCGCGCGCATCCTGCTCACGTCGCGCAAGGCGGCCGACCTGGAGGAAGCCGCTGGCGACCTGCAGGCCAAGGGCATCGACACGCGCTGGGTGGCCGCCGACGCCAGCGACCCGGCGCAGGTGCACAAGGTGGTCGACGTCTCGATGCAGCGCCTGGGTCAGATCGACATCCTGGTCAACAACGCCGGCGCCACCTGGGGCGCACCGATGGAGGACTATCCGCTCGAGGCCTGGGACAAGGTGATGAACCTCAACATCCGCTCGATCTTCCTGTTCAGCCAGGCGGTCGGCAAGGCCAGCATGCTGCCGCGCCGCTACGGCCGCATCATCAACGTGGCTTCGATCGCGGGCTTGTCGGGCTCGCTGGGCGTCGAGTTCATCGCCTATGGCACCAGCAAGGGCGCGGTGGTCAACTTCACGCGCACGCTGGCTGGCGAATGGGGGCCGCACGGCATCACCGTCAATGCGCTGGCGCCGGGCTTCTTCCCCAGCCGGATGACGCGCGGCACGCTGCACGCCGTGGGCGAGGACAAGCTCGCCGCCGGCGCACCGTTGCGCCGCATCGGCGACGACGATGACCTCAAGGGTGCCGCGCTGCTGTTTGCCAGTGCGGCCGGCAAGCACATCACCGGGCAGATCCTGCCGGTGGATGGCGGCGTCTCCGCGGTGCACGGCTCGGCCTGACGGGCAGCCGATGAAGCAGCGGCTTGAGTTTGCGCTCCGCATTCGCTTCGGCGAGGAACTGCACAACCATCGCAGCGAACTCTGCGCGCACGCCTGCGCAACCTTCAAAACCCTGCGCGCGGTGCCCGCCGACGCGCGCCACCCCTGAACCTGCCAAGGAATCCGAATGAGCCTCGTCAACAGCCAGATCCTGCTCGCGTCACGCCCAGCGGCCACACCCACGCTGGCCAACTTCCGCCTGTTGCAGCTGCCGGTGCCGGCGCTGGCTGACGGACAGGTGCTGGTGCGCCATCATTACCTGAGCCTGGACCCGTACATGCGCATGCGCATGAACGACGGCAAGAGCTACGCCTTGCCGCAGGCGCTGGACGCGGTGATGGTGGGCGGCACCGCAGGCGAGGTGATGGACTCGCGCCATCCGGCCTTTGCCGCCGGTGACCGGGTGGTCGGCATGGGCGGCTGGCAGCAGTACGCGGTGGTCGACGCGTCGGCTGTCGGGCTGTGGCGCAAGGTTGACGACTCGCAGGTGCCGCTGTCGGCCTATCTCGGTGCGGTCGGCATGCCCGGCGTTACCGCCTGGGTCGGCCTGACGATGATCATCGCGCCCAAGGCCGGCGAGACGGTGGCCGTCAGCGCCGCCAGCGGTGCGGTCGGCAGCGTGCTCGGTCAACTGGCCAAGGCGCGCGGCTGCCGGGTGGTGGGCATCGCCGGCGGACCCGACAAGTGCGCCTACACGGTGGACGAACTCGGCTTCGACGCCTGCATCGACTACAAGCTACACCGTGATGCCCATGCGCTGGCTGCGGCACTGCGGCAGGCGGCGCCGAACGGCATCGACGGCAACTTCGAGAACGTCGGCGGCGTCGTGCTCGACGCCGTGATGGCCAACATGAACGACTTCGGCCGCATCGCAATGTGCGGCATGATCTCGGGCTACAACGGCCAGCCGATGCCGCTGGCCAACCCGCGGCTGATCCTGACCGCGCGGCTGAAGGTGCAGGGCTTTATCGTCAGCGAGCACATGAGCCTGTGGCCCGAGGCGCTGGCGGAACTCGGCCAGCGCGTCGCCAGCGGCCGCCTCGAGTACCGCGAGTCGATCGCGCACGGCCTCTAGAACGCGCCCGAGGACTGCCTCGGGCTGCTCGAGGTCCGCAACTTCGGCAAACAGC
>JANOJJ010000272.1:0-11898 GCA_031408155.1 Rubrivivax sp. | reverse complement strand
GCAGGCCTTCCGGGGCGTCAACCAGGTCTTCCTGAGCGACTTCGTCGGCGACCACCCGCACTTCTGGCGGGTCGACTTTCCGCCCAACGACGACAAGCCGGGCCAGGGCGGTGTGTTGCTGTCGCCACGCGAGTACCTGATCGAGCTGATCGAAGGCCTGAAGGACCTGGTGTCGCGCTTCCCGGTGGGCGCGCCGGCCGGCCTGGCGGGCCTGCTGCTGGCCTTGCCGGGTGAGCTGCGCACCGTGGTCGGGAACCTGCAGCCGGCGCAGCTGGCGTCGCACGTGCATGTGGCCGGCGCTGTGGTCAAGGCCTTGCCGCAGTCAGGCGGCGGCAGCCCGGTTCATCGTCTGCTGCACTGGTTGATGGACGACTTCCAGCGCCACCTGGGCCAGCGGACCGACCCCGGGTCGCTCAATCCGACCCTGGCCTCGGTGCTGGCGGCGATGGAGATCGGAGCGGCCTGCGTCAAGGGCATGATCGCCGACAAGGTGCTCGAGCAGGGCTTCGACCCGCTGGACGACATGGAGTGGTCCGACTGGGCCATCAAGCACGGTGCATCCAGGCGAGCGATGCAGTCGGCGGCTGGGCGCTCTTCATACGACTACGTGTTCGGCTCGCGTGCCGGCGTGACCGACTTTGACCACCGCGCGGTGGCCGCCGGCACCGCCATGCGGGCCTTGCTGCGGCTGCTGTTCACCTACAAGGGTGCGCTGTTCTTCAAGCTCAACGCGGGCATGGGCGACATTGTGTTCGCGCCGATGTGGGAACTGCTGTCCCGGCGGGGCGTCAAGTTCCGCTTCTTTCACAAGGTCACCAACCTGGGGCTGAGCGCCGACGGCCGGCAGATCGAGACCATCGCCGTCAACCGCCAGGCCAGTCTGCTGGCTGCAGACGATGCCGAGTACCAGCCGCTGTTCGACGTCGGAGGCCTGCCGTGCTGGCCCGACCGTCCGCTGTACGGCCAGCTGGTCGAAGGCCAGGCTCTGAAGGATGGCAAGGTCAACCTCGAGAGCATGTGGACGGCCTGGCCAGGAGTGGACCTGCCGCCGTTGCGCCGCGGGCAGGATTTCGACCTCGTCGTGCTCGGCATTTCGCTCGGCGGGCTGCCTGCCATCACGTCGGAGCTGGTGCAGCGACACGCGCCCTGGAAGGCAATGCTCGACAACATCAAGACCGTCGCCACGCAAGCGATGCAGTTCTGGTTCAACGACGACCTGGGCGACCTGGGCTGGCCCGCCGACAGCGGCATCCTGACGGGCTACTACGAGCCGATGGACACCTGGGCCGACATGTCCTTCCTGCTCGAGCGCGAGCAGTGGGGTGTGGTCGCACCGAAGCAGATCTCGTACTTCTGTACCGTCTTCGAGCCGACCGAGGCGGCGCCGCCGTTCGGGCCCAGCGATTTCCCTGCGCGCCAGCTGCAAGCCGTCAAGGAGCGTGCGCTGCCCTGGGTCCACAAGCGGCTGACCCAGCTGCTGCCGGGCACCGAAGGCGCATACGGCGACTTCGACTTCGGTCGCCTGTTCGACCAGAACGGCGGCAGCGGCGTGGCGCGCTACGACGCACAGTACTTCCGTGTCAACGTCGATCCACCGTCCGAGCTGTACGTGCAGTCGGTGCCAGGCAGTACGCGCTACCGCCTGGCGGCCGACGGCAGCGGCGTCGACAACCTGTTCTTGGCCGGCGACTGGCTGCGCACGGGCATCAACGCCGGCTGCGTGGAAGCCGCTGCCATGGGCGGGCTGCAGGCGGCGCGCGCGATCTCGGGCCGACCGATCGCCATCGTCGGCGAGTCTGATCTGGCCGATTCGCCGCTGGCGGCGCAGAACGCCGACCTGCCGTGGTCACTGGCCTATGCCGAAGGGCAGATCTCGTCGGCCGTCCTCACGCTGGCCCTGCCGGTGCACGAAGTGACGCGCCTGCTGCCGCCGGGACTGAGGCTGCTGGCGCAGACGTCCACGCCTGCCGGTACGCATCCGGTGGGCTTGATCTTCGCCGACCAGCACCAGGTGCGCGCCAGCGTGCTGCCACTGGGGGGGATGTCGTACAAGGAATGCGCGATTGCCATCCCCTACGTGAGCCTGGCCGCAGGCGGCGCCGCGGCTAATCCGGTGCCGCTGATGGTGCTGCCCGCGCTGTACCTCGACAGCGTGATGGCCACGCTGGCCGGTCGCCTGATGTACGGCTACCACAAGCATCTGGCGCGCGTGACCGGTCCGGCGACGCGACAGCAGGTGCACACGTTGCTGGGCAACGACCCCGTGCTCGGCGTTCAATTGGCCAGCGACGGTCCTGCCGGCTCGTACTACGACTTCGAGCAACTGGACATGGTGCGCGCGCTGATGGACCAGCCGATCGTCACCCACGACCGCTTGCGCGGTTGGTTGTATTCCTTCCTCGACTACCGCTTCGAGCAGGCGCGCATCACGCCGCTGCGCGGGCAGTTGACGGTGGCGCCGCAGGTGCTGGGCAATTCGTCGGCGCAGACGCTGCCGGTGCTGTCCTTGCGCAGCGCCTCCGGCGGCGCCTTTCAGTTCGACGGCGCCTGGACCCTGACCAACCCGCTGGAGAGTCACGCCCTGCAGGGCATGATCGAACGCCAGCACGCCGCCCGCAAGCAGCGCTGAGAGGCCGTCCGGGCGGCGCCGATACTGTCGGCGAGAACGCTCGCCCACATGCCGCGTCGGTCAGGCGGTTGGCGCGAGGTAGCTCTCGGTCAGCCGCACCCAGGAGCTGGCACCGACCGGCAATACCCGGTCGTTGAAGTCGTAGCCCGGGTTGTGCACCATGCTGCCGCAGACGCTGCCGACGCCGTTGCCGATGAAGTCATACCATCCCGGCTCCTTCTCGAGAATGAAGGCGAAGTCCTCGCTGCCGGTGACCGGCTCGGTCACGTCGAGCAAGCCGTCGGCGCCAAGCCAGTCGCGCACCACCTGGCGCGCAGGCCGACGCGGCGCTTCGAGCGGCCTGCCTTCAGCGTGCCGACGACACCGGTACCGCCCAGGCCGCGGTGCACCTCGTAGCCCCAACGCTGCAGCCGCTCGGCCACCAGATCGGAGGTGGCGTGTTCTTCGTAGGCCAGTTCGGGGTTGGCGTGGATCTGCCGCCGGATGGCGACCATCTCGATTTCATGGGCGCGGATCTCGGCCAGGGCTGGCAGTGGCAACGGGGTGTTCATGCGATGCGGCTCCACAGGATGAACCGTCATCGTACCGCCGCGCCCGGACGAAACAGGGACGGGTTGTTCGGCCCAACCGCGCACCCAGTGAACGCCGCGCCACCGGCGCTGCCCCCCTTGGCCGAGGCTGCCGCGGGCCGCTTCGGGGGGATCAAGCCATCAGCCCGAGTGGCCGACTTTCGGTGACCTGCGGCAACGACGCGTTTGCGCCGGCGGCCACAGCGCGCGAACGGCCCTGGCGCTTGGCCTCGTACAAGGCCTGGGCGGCACGCTGCAGGGCCTGGCTGAGCAGTTCGGCCGGACGCACCTGCACCACACCGAAGCTCAGGCTCAGGGTGGGCAAGGACGAATCGAGGGCCCGTTCCTGCACCTGGGCGACCAGGCGCGAGGCCACGCTCATCGCTTCGCGCACGCTGGCATGGCGCAGCAGCAGGGCAAACTCGTCTCCGCCGTGGCGGCAGGGCACGTCGTTGACGCGCAGCAGCTCACGCACGCTGCGCGCGACCAGCCGCAACGCGCGGTCACCGCCGGCGTGGCCGAGATGGTCGTTGATGCGCTTGAAGTGGTCGATGTCGATCATCATCAGCGCGGCGCTGGCCGGCGGGTCGTGCTCGAGCGCTCGGGTGGCCAGTTCCTCGAAGTGACGGCGGTTGGGCACCTGGGTCAACGGGTCGATGCTGGCCAGCGCCCGCATGCGCCGGCGCGACGCGCGCAGACGTCGTTCGCTGCGGTCGAACATCTGCGCGGTGACGATGAAGGCCATGGCCACCGAAGCCACGGCAGTGGTGACGGCACTGGCCTCGAACAGCGAGCGGCCTTCGACGCCTGGCAGCGCTGCGATCATCGGCGCGCAGGCGGCCAGGGCAATCAAGGCACCCAGCAGGTGCATCGGCCGAGACTCGGGGCGCGACCCGGCGCACATCAGCAGGCTGGCAGCGTACAGGTGCATCAGCAGGACACCGGCCGGTGCGCACAGGGCCGCCAAGGCCGAGTCACCTGGCCACAGGCCTGCGCTGACAACCAGCAACGCGCACAGTCCGAACACCCACCAGTCGTGGCGCTCGTGGCCCGGCCAGTCGATGCGGGCATGAAAGCGGCGCATCCCCACCAGGGCCAGCAGCGGCCATTGCAACAGCAGCAGTTGTCCGAGCAGCAGCACCAACGGCTGCGTGCCGGCAGCGGCCACCAATGCGATGCCCGCCGTGCCGGCCCACAGCGCCGCCTGCCACACGCGCCAGCCACGCTGAAGCTGCTGCTGGCGACCCAGCAGCGTGAGCGCCAGCGCAGCCACTGCGTTGGCGCCGGCAGCGACCCACAAGCCGTCCGTGAAACCGTTCATGACGCAGCATTGTGCGAGTCCGAGCGCCGCCTGCCTGCGCTGCAAATGCAGGGGTTGAAAGCGGATGCTACGAAGCCCTGCCGGCATGACGAGATCAAGCGTTCCGAGATATCTTTCGTCGAGCTCGACCCCGGCGAGGCCGCCATCGGCGCTGGCTGTTTGCTCGGCGGGCTGCTGGGCGGTGACGACGAGTGAAGTCTGCGCTGGCACTGCATTGACGCACGCTGGGTGGTCCGTGGCGCCAGCGGCCTTACAGTCGGCGCCCGGCCATTGCGCCTTGCCTGGTTCGTCATGTCCCTGAGTCTCCTGCCGCGCCGCAGGCATCTGCTGTCGGCCGCCTGGCCCTTGTTTGCGGGCGCTGCGTTGGCGCAGACACCGCCGGTCCCGGCCGCAGCGACGCGGCCGATCTTCGTGCTCAACTCGCATGACGCGACGATCAGCCAGATCGACCCGGCGTCGATGAAGGAAGTGCGCCGCATCGCCACCGGCAAGGAGCCGCACCACCTGTATCTGACGCCAGACGAGAAGAGCCTGATCGTGGCCAACGCGCTGGGCAACTCACTGACCTTCGTCGACCCGACGACGGGCCAGGTGCAGCGCGTGCTGAACGACATCGTCGATCCGTACCACCTGCGCTTCTCGCCCGACATGAAGTGGTTCGTCACCGCGGCCAACCGACTGAACCACATCGACCTGTACCGCTGGCAGCCGGCCAATCCGGCCAGGCCGCTCGAACTGGTCAAGCGCATCGAGGCGCCCAAGACCCCGAGCCACCTGGCGATCGACAGCAAGTCGAGCGTGGTCTACGGGTCGCTGCAGGATAGCGATGAACTGCTGGCGATCGACCTGGCCAGCCAGGCGCCGCGCTGGAAGATCAGGACCGGCAAGCTGCCGGCCGACCTCTACCTCACACCCGACGACCGCACGCTGCTGGTGGCCCTGACCGGCGACCGCGCGGTCGAGGCCTACGACGTGCGTGTCGCGCCGGCGCGGCTGATCAAGCGGATCCCCACCGGCGATGGCGCTCATGCCTTCCGCTCGATGGGCGACAAGCGGCATGTCTTCGTCAGTAACCGGGTGGCCAACACCATCAGCCAGATCGACCATCAGACGCTGGCCGTGGTGGCTGAACTGCCCGCGCCCGGCGGCCCCGACTGCATGGAACTGCTGGCCGGCGGCAAGACCTTGCTGGTGAGCTCGCGCTGGGCGCGCAAGTTGACCTTCATCGACATTGCCTCGCGCAAGGTCGTGCGCCAGATCGAAGTCGGCCGCTCGCCACATGGCGTGTGGACACTGGATCATGCGCCTCGGTGGTAGGAACTGGGTCGGGCTGGCGGCGGCCGCCCTGCTTTGGGTGCCGCCGGCGCTAGCCGCCGCGACCTGCGACAAGCCGCTTTACCTCAGCCTGGACACCGGTCACATGGGAGTGGCGCCGTTGGTGGCCGAGGTGCTGGCCAAACATCAGGTCAAGGTCACCTTCTTTCTGGCCAACGAGCGCACGCACACCGGCGGGGCCAGTCTGGACGAGGTCTGGGCGCCGTGGTGGAAGGCGCGCGCGGCCGAAGGCCATGCCTTCGGCTCGCACACCTGGGATCACGACGTGTGGCAGGCCGACCTGCCGGCCGGCGTGCGCGTCAAGCCGACCATGGGGCCACACGCAGGCAAGCCGCGCACGCTCGACGCGACGGCGTATTGCGCCGAACTCGAACGTCCGGCGCGCCGCTTCGAGGCCATGACCGGGCAGCGCATGGGCGCGATCTTTCGTGCGCCGGGCGGCAAGACGTCACCGGCTTTGCTGGCGGCTGCCGCCGGCTGCGGCTGGACGCACGTGGGTTGGGCGCCGGCTGGCTTGCTGGGTGACGAGTTGCCCAGTCAGCGCTGGCCCAACGCGCAGCTGCTCGAACGTGCGCTGCGCGACATCCGCCCGGGCGACATCCTGCTCGCGCACCTGGGCATCTGGTCGCGTCGCGACGCCTGGGCGCCGGCGGTGCTGGAGCCGCTGATCACCGGCCTGCAGCAGCGCGGCTTCTGCTTCGCGACCCTGCGCGAGCATCCGCGGTATGGCGCGGCGGCGGGCAGGGCGCGATGAGCTTGGACCTCGTCGACGCGGGGTTGCGCATTTTCGGCGATCTGCAGCAGGCGCTGTTCGAAGCGGTCGTGCAGCCGCTGATGTTCCAGGGCGGCCTGGGCAACCTGCTGGCCGAGGGCTACCTTGCCACCGGCTGGTTGCTGGTCGGGCTGCTGCAGATCGTCGTCATGCTCACGCTGTTTGGTGCGCTCGAGCGCTGGCGGCCGGTCGAGCCCGTGACCGACCGCCGCGCCGTGCGGGTGGACGTGATCTATACCCTGATCCATCGACTCGGCCTGGTGCGGGTTGCGCTGTTCTTCAGCGTCGACCCGCTGTGGGATGTGCTGATCGGCAAGCTGCACCTGTGGGGACTGCCGACCTGGTCGCTCGACGGTCTGTGGCCGGGCGTGACCGACATCGCGCTGCTCAGCTTCGGGCTGTATCTGGTGCTGTTCGACGCCGTCGACTACCTGCTGCATCGCGCCCAGCACCGCTTCGACTGGTGGTGGCAACTGCATGCGGTGCACCACAGCCAGCGCCAGATGACGATGTGGTCCGACAACCGCAACCATCTGCTCGACGACCTGATTCGCGACACCGCATTCGTCGGCGTGGCGCTGCTGGTGGGCATCGCGCCGACCCAATTCGTGGCCGTGGTGGGGCTGACCCAACTGGTCGAAAGCCTGTCGCATGCCAACCTGCGGTTGTCGTTCGGGCCGGTGTTGCAGCGCGTGCTGGTCGGGCCGCAATACCACCGGCTGCACCACCGGATCGGCTTCGGGCACGAGTCGGCCGGCGAGGGCACGCTCGGCGGGCACAACTTCGCCGTGCTGTTTCCGGTCTGGGACCTGCTGGGCGGTACAGCGCACTTCGACGGCCGCTACGAGCCGACCGGCATCCGCGACCAGTTGCCCGACAACGGAGCGCACGACTACGGTCGCGGCTTCTGGGCCCAGCAATGGTTCGGGCTGCAACGCATGGTCCGCCACCTGCCGGGTCGACGGCGTACGGCGGTCTGAGAGGCTGAAGCCGCAAACCCGGTTTATCCTCAGGTCGATGCGGGAGATCCTTGACGCGACGTGGCGGGCCATGGCCTATTGCCTGCATCCACGCGCACTGTTGTGGTCGCTGCTGCCACTCGGATTGGCCGCCGCTGCCGTGTTTGGCCTGGGCTGGTTCTGGTGGGAGCCTTCGGTGGCTGGCGTGCGCCGCCTGCTCGAAGCGTGGGACCTGCTGGCCGCGTTGTTCGAATGGCTCGACACGATGGGCCTGCCCGACTGGCGACCGGTGCTGGCGCCGATGCTCCTGGTCGCGCTCGGCCTGCCGGCAGTGGTGATGGCCAGCTTGCTGTTGGTAGCGTGGCTGATGGCCCCGGCAATGGCCGACATGGTGGCGCGGCGCCGCTTCCCGCAACTGCAGCGCAGCCCGGTGGCGGCCGGGCGCTGGGCGGCCTTGGGGTGGTCGCTGGTGTGCGCCATGTTCGCGCTGCTGGCGCTGACCTTGAGTCTGCCGTTGTGGTTCGTGCCGCCGCTGGTGCTGGTGTTGCCGCCGCTGATCTGGGGCTGGCTATGCTATCGGGTGCTGGCCTTCGATGCGCTGTCCCGCCATGCCGGTACGGCCGAGCGGCGCTTCATCCTGTACCACCACCGCTGGCCGCTGCGCGCGGCCGGCTTGATGTGCGGCCTGCTGGCCGCGTTGCCCTCGCTGCTGTGGACGATGGGTGCGATGGTGGTGGTGTTGGCACCCTGGCTGATGCTGCTGGCCGTGTGGCTTTACACGGTCGTCTTTTCATTCGCCAGCCTGTGGTTCGCGCACTACTCGCTGGCGGCCCTGCACCGCCTGCGGCAGGCGGCTGCCGTGCTGTCGTATGTTCATGAAAGCAGGTTCGCACCATGACGCCCCGTTCGTTCGGCCTGGTCATCATCGGTGACGAGATCCTGTCCGGCAAGCGCCAGGACAAGCACCTGGCGAAGGTGATCGAACTGCTGGGCGCGCGTGGTCTGGCACTGTCGTGGGTGCGCTACGTGGGCGATGACCGGCCGCGCATCACCGAGACTCTGCGCGATGCCTTTGCCAGCGGCGACGTGGTCTTCTGCTGTGGCGGCATCGGTGCCACGCCCGACGACCACACGCGGCAATGCGCCGCCGCGGCGCTCGCGCGGCCGCTGGAGTTGCATCCCGACGCCAGGTGGCTCATTCAAGAGCGCATGCAGGATCTGGCGCGCGAGCAGGGCCTGCTCTACCAACCCGACCGTCCCGACAACGTGCACCGGCTGAACATGGGCGCCTTCCCGCTGGGCGCCGAGCTGATCCGCAACCCGTACAACAAGATCCCCGGCTTCTCGGTCGGCGATGTGCACTTCGTGCCGGGGTTTCCGGTGATGGCGCACCCGATGATCGAGAGCCTGCTCGACGGCCGCTATGCCGCGCTGCACGGCAGCCAGCGGCAGACTGAGCTGTCGGTGGTGGTGCACGGTGCGATGGAGGCGTCATTGACGCCGTTGATGGAAGACATCGAGGCGCGCTTTGCCGACGTCAAGGTATTCAGCCTGCCCAGCGTCGACCATCCGCTGCACGGCCGGCACATCGAATTGGGCGTCAAGGGAAGGGGCAGCGCAGTTCAGATTGCCTATGCTGCGTTGCGCCAAGGGCTGGTCCAGTTCGGTGCATCACTTGGCCCCGAAATGGTGCGTTAGCCGGCGCAGGTCAGGCCCAGTATGGTGCGCCTCAAGTTCTCGGCCTGCGCTGCTCCGGACCGGGAGTCTCAGTAGCCCGATCTGCGCCGAACGCCGGCTAATTCGCGTCGAAACCGGCGGCTGGGCACTGGCATGGTTTCTGCTAAATTTCGGTGCGCATTTGGGTGCGTCCGCTGACATCGGACCGCTGAACGCATAACACAGACCGTTCCAGAAGTTTTCCCACACGCCCCGCTAGGAGATCCTCAATGGCAAAGAACGTTGCCGACGTGATGAAGATGGTGAAGGACAACGAAGTCAAGTTCGTTGACTTCCGCTTCACCGACACCCGCGGCAAGGAGCAGCACGTCAGCGTGCCCGTCTCCCACTTCGACGAAGACAAGTTCATCAGCGGCCACGCCTTCGACGGCTCGTCGATCGCTGGCTGGAAGGGCATCGAAGCGTCGGACATGCTGCTGATGCCGGATCCGAACACCGCCAACATCGACCCGTTCTTCGACGAGCCGACGATCATCCTCACCTGCGACGTGCTCGAGCCCGGCGACGGCAAGCCCTACGAGCGTGATCCGCGCTCGCTGGCCAAGCGCGCCGAGGCCTACCTCAAGAGCAGCGGCCTGGGCGACGCGGCCTACTTCGGTCCCGAGCCCGAGTTCTTCATCTTCGACCAGGTCCAGTGGGGCGTCGACATGCAGGGCTGTTTTTCCAAGGTCGGGTCCGAAGAAGCGCCCTGGAGCTCCGGCGCCACGTTCGAAGGCGGCAACATGGGCCACCGGCCGGGCGTCAAGGGGGGCTACTTCCCGGTGCCGCCTGTCGACGGCTTTCAGGACATGCGCTCTGAGATGTGCCTGATCCTCGAATCGCTCGGCATCCCGGTCGAAGTCCATCACCACGAGGTGGCTGGGCAGGGGCAGCAAGAGATCGGCACCAAGTTCAGCACGCTGGTGCAGCGCGCCGACTGGCTGCAACTGCAGAAGTACGTGATCCACAACGTGGCCCATTCGTACGGCAAGACGGCTACCTTCATGCCCAAGCCGGTGGTCGGCGACAACGGCAGTGGCATGCACGTGCACCAGTCGGTCTGGAAGGAAGGCAAGAACCTGTTCGCCGGTGACGGTTATGCCGGGTTGTCGGACTTCGCGCTGTACTACATCGGCGGCATCATCAAGCATGCCCGCGCGCTCAACGCCATCACCAACCCCGGCACCAACAGCTACAAGCGCCTGGTGCCCGGTTTCGAAGCCCCGGTCAAGCTGGCCTACTCGGCGCGCAACCGGTCGGCGTCGGTGCGCATCCCGTACGTGGCCAACCCCAAGAGCCGGCGCATCGAGGTGCGGTTCCCGGATCCCACCTGCAACCCCTATCTCGGCTTCAGCGCGATGCTGATGGCCGGACTCGACGGCGTGGAAAACAAGATCCATCCGGGCGAAGCCGCGACCAAGGACCTGTACCACCTGCCGCCGGAAGAAGACGCGAAGATCCCGACCGTCTGCCACAGCCTGGACCAGGCGCTCGACTATCTGGACCGGGAGCGCGGCTTCCTGACCAAGGGCGGTGTCTTCACCGACACCTACATCGACGCCTACATCGAGCTCAAGATGCAGGAGGTCACGCGCTTTCGCATGACCACTCATCCGATCGAGTTCGACATGTACTACAGCCTGTAACGGGCTGCCGGCTGACGCCGGCATCGATCCTGGGGCGGCCTGCGTGGCTGCCCCTTTTCGTTCCAGGCCATGCCTCGGGCTGGTTCACAATGAGTGCAACGATTCGTCGTCGCGCCCAGGGCCGGTGCAGGGCCGGGGAGTCGGGCTCGGTACTTGCCAGAGGTGAATCGATGAAACTGCGTTCAAGTGCCCACGTTGCCTTGGTGATGGTGGCGGCGCTGGCCACGCTGCCGCTGGTTGCGCAAACGCCTGCAGCAACGGCGGCATCCCACGTCTATCGCTGCCCGGGTCCGCCGGTGCTGTACACCGATGCCTTGTCGCCGCAAGAGGCGCGCGAGAAGGGCTGTCGCACGATCGAGGGCACGCCGATCACGATCATCCAGGCCCGGCCGAAGGCACCTGTGGCCGTCAACCAGGTCGGCAATGGCGGCGCGGCCACCGCGTCCCGACCGGCCGACAGCAAGGTCGACCCCGGTGCGCAGCGCCAGCGCGACGGCGAGTCGCGACGCATTCTGCTCGACGAGTTGAAGAAGGAAGAAGACAAGCTCGTGCTGATGCACAAGGACTACAACAACGGTGAGCCCGAACGCCGTGGCGACGAGCGCAATTTCCAGCGCTACATCGATCGCGTAGCCGACATGAAGGCCGCGATCACGCGCAAAGAGGCCGACATCTCGGCACTCCGGCGCGAGATCGCCAAGCTGCCTGCACCGTGATCGCTGCCGGGACCCGGCCCGACCTGCCGCCCGGGCTGGACGCGTTCGATCACCTGGCCACGATGGTGGCCGTGGCCAGCCCCGGCGGAAACTGTCTGCTCGTCAATTCGACGCTCGAGAACATGATGGGTGTGTCGCGCCGCACGCTGACGCGCGGCAGCGTGCTCGACTGGCTGTCCGACCCGACCCCGTTGCGCGAGGCCTTGCGCCTGGTGTCCGACAACGAAGTGGCCAG
>JANOJJ010000266.1:0-4084 GCA_031408155.1 Rubrivivax sp. | reverse complement strand
AGCGGCGCCATTGTGATCGAGTACGCCAGCTTGACGTCAGCCACGGTGATGTTCCATAGCGGCCGGCCGCTCCTCGCGTCGAGCGCGATCAGGCGCGCGCAGCGCTTCGGCGAGCAGCCGCAGTGCTGATTGCGCCTGCGCCAGCAGGGCCGGCCGGCCCAAACCACGCACCGACGGAAGCGCTGCCACCAAATCGAGCCAGGCCGTCATCGGCAGCAAACCGGCCTGCGCCAGCGCGAAGGTGTCGCTCATCAGCGTGATCTGCGCCGGCGCCGGCAGCCCGGCAACGCGCGCTGCCAGGGCCGCCATCAGCGCCGGCGCGTAGGCCACCCGATAGAAGCCCACGCCCTGCGGGTTGACCACCAGCGGCGTTGTCGGACAGCCGGGCAAGGTGAGCGTGAGCCGGTCCTGCTGCAGCAGCAAGCGCTGCGTGCGGCCGCCGTGCTGCAGCACCAGCGGCACCTGCCAGCGCCCGCTGCGTACGCTGCCGCCACTGCTGAAGGGCCGCTGGCCCAGTTCGATGCGGGTGTGGCCGGCGGCGCAGCGCGCGTCCACGTCGATCAGCGGAAAACCCGGCTGGTCGGTCCAGCTGGCGGCCACCGCGGCCACGTCGCGACCCGAGGCGCGGCCGATGTGGAACCACAGGTCACCGGCGGTCGCGCTGGACAGCCGGCGCGCCTTCATGTAGCTGGCCAGGCCGCGACGAAAGCGTTCCTCGCCGATCCACTGTTCAAGCATGCCCAGCACCGCGCCACCCTTGGTGTAGGTGATGTCGTCGAAGACGTCGAAGACCCGGTCCTCGAGCACCGCACCGGAGCGGATGGCGCGCGTGGACGCTCCGCCGTCGCGCTCCATCGTCTGATCGATCTCGCGCCGATGGCGCAGTCGCAGTTGCCATTCGGGGTTGAAGCGGTCGCTGGCCTTGTCGGCCAACCAGGTGGCGAAGGCCTCGTTGAGCCAGATCTCTTGCCACGAGGCGGCGCTGACCAGGTTGCCGAACCACTGGTGCGCCACTTCATGCGCGACGATGCCGAAGATGCTGCGCTGGTGGTCGGTGTTGCCGGTGGCGGGGTCGAACAGCAACGCACGCTCGGCGTACGAGATCAGGCCCCAGTCTTCCATCGCGCCGTTGCGCGTGCTGGGCACGGCCAGCTGGTCGAGCTTGGCCAAGGCATAGGGCTGGCCGAAGTACCGGGTGTAGTAGGGCAGGATCTTCTGCGTCGCCGCCAGCGCGTAGGCGCCTTGTGCGCGCTTGCCCGGCGCCGTGATCACACGCAGCGGCACCCCCGCGGCACGCCCCTCCAGGGCGTCGAAACGGCCAACCGCCAGCGCCAGCAGGTAGCTCGGCATCGGCGGCGTGGGCGCAAAGCGGTGCAGCACGCGCTCGCCTTCGTCCACGCGCCCGGTCGGCGTCGTGTTGGACAAGACGTCCAGACCCTTGGGCGCGCGCACGCTCAACTCGAAGCGGGTGCGGAAGGCCGGTTCGTCGAAGGCCGGGAAGACCATGCGCGCGAACACTGCTTCGAGCTGCGTGGCGAGCATGCGTTGCGCCAAGCCGTGGGCCTGGTAGGGCGCGCGGAACAGGCCCGAGTCGTTGGACTGCACCTGGCCGATCCAGGCCAGGCGCAGGCGCGCCCGGCCGACGGCGATCGGGCGCCGATCGGCCGGCTGCAGGCGCCAGGTCTGCGTCGCTTCGTCGGCCTGCACGGTCAGCGGCCGCTCGCCGCTGGCGTCGAGCAGCACGCTGGACGTGGCCTGCAGCCGGTGCGCGTGCAGCACGATTGCCGGCACGGCCGAGCGCACCTGCAGCGTGATCGTGGCCTGGCCTTCGAAATGGTCGCCATCGGGGTCGACGCTCAGCGTCATCGCCTGATGCGTCGGCAGCACCGCCTTGGGCAGGCGTCCGGGCGTGCGGTCGAAGTCGAAGCGCGCTTGTGCCCAGGCGCCCAGGCAGACGCCGAACAGGGCCAGGCTCAGGAGGCGGGGCAGGGTCATCGCACGGGACTCGCAACTGGACGAGCTGCGACTGTAGCCGTGTGGCAACTTTCTGCTGTCCGCCTGCTGCGGCACGACCAGGTGCTTGGCGTGCAGGTCGTATGCGGTTCAATACGTCCGGCCCTTGCGGTACTGCGCGTGCTGCCGGCGCTTGAGCGGCGTGGCGCCCGCCAGGGCCGCGAACGAAGCCCCGGCATGGGCGTGCGAGATCGCCAGCCCGAGCGCGTCGGCCGCGTCCTTGCCGGGCCGGACCGGCAGCGCCAGCAGCCGCTTGACCATCGCGGCCACCTGGTCCTTGCTGGCCAGGCCATGGCCGACGATGGCCTTCTTCATCTGCAGCGCGGTGTATTCGGCCACCGCCAGGCCGCTCGACACCAGCGCCGCGAGCGCTGCTCCGCGCGCCTGACCCAGCAGCAGCGTGCTCTGCGGGTTGACGTTGACGAACACGATCTCGACCGAGGCGCACTGCGGTTGGTACCGTTGCACCACCTCCTGCACGCCGTCGAAGATGATTTTCAGCCGCAGGGGCAGGTCACCACGCGGCGCTTCGGTGGTGCTGATGGTGCCGCTGGCGACGTAGCTCAGGCGCTGGCCTTCGGCGTCGATCAGGCCAAAGCCCGTGCGTTGCAGGCCGGGATCGATGCCGAGGATGCGCATCAGTAGGTCCAGCGCACGGCGTGGAAGAACACCGGCGCCGCAAAACACAGTGGCGCCACGCGGTCGAGCAGGCCGACCGCGCCGGTGACCGAGCTGCGGCTGCCCCAGAAGCGCACGCCGGCGTCCTTCTTCAGCGCGCGCATCACCAGGTCGCCCAGGTCCAGTAGTCCCGCGCTGCGATCGGCCTGGTCTGCGCGCGCAGCTCTTCGGGCAGCGCGGCCCGGATCAACACCCAGTCTAGGGGCGATCGGCAGGCCCATGGCCTCGGCGCGCGTCATGGGCGGGATGCTAGCCGCCCGGCCCCGGTCGACCGGCAGTGCGCGCGAGGCTGCGCTCGAACTGCGCGCGCGCCACGGCCTGCACTTCGCGCAGCAAGGCGTGTGTCACCGGCGCCGAGCCGACGCGCTCGCTCAGGTCCTGCTGGATGCGCAGCAACAGGTGCGCGGTGGTGGTGGCGTCGGCCAGCGCGCGGTGCGCGCGGCCGTTGTCCGGCAGCCGATGCCAGGCGGCCAAGGTGCCCAGCCGGTGGTTGGGCGCCTGCGGGTAGAGCCGCCGCGCCAGCCGCACGGTGCAGGCGAACTGGTGTGCCGGGTCGCTGTCGCAACCAGCCAGGGCCGCCTCGGCCAGCCAGAAGCCGCGGTCGAAGGCGGCGTTGTGCGCCACCAGCGGGCAGCCCTGCGTGAAGCGCATCACCTCGTGCATCACCAGCGCGGCCGCCGGGGCGCCGACCAGCATCTCGTTGCTGATGCCAGTCAGCTGCTGGATGAAGGGCGGCACCCAGGCGCCGCTGTTCATCAGGCTCTGGTACTGGCCGACGATGCGCCCGTCGTGCACCAGCACGGCGGCGATCTCGGTCGCACGCGCGCCCTGGCCGGGCGAGCTGCCGGTGGTCTCGAAGTCGATGACGGCGATCGGGGGGCTCGGATGCATCGCAGGCATTGTCGGGCTCGCCGTCGATCAGCCTGCACCCAGCAGCCGCACCTGCTGCCCGGCGCACTGCACCTGGTCACCGGCGCGCAGCTTGCGTCCGCGGCGGGTTTCCAGCGCGCCGTTGACCTGCACGGCACGTTCGACAATCAGGGTCTTGGCGGCGCCGCCGCTGCCGGCCAGGCCGCTGGCCTTGAGCAGGGCGTCGAGCGTGATGTGCTCGCTGCGCAGCGTGAAGTCGATCGGGGTCATGCCGAAGGCCCATCAAAAAGGCGGCCCGCGGGCCGCCTGGAGTGCAGGTTCAGTGCCGGATCACAGACGCTCGAACACCGCGGCGATGCCTTGCCCGCCGCCGATGCACATCGTCACCAGCGCATAGCGGCCGCCCGTGCGCTGCAGTTCGTAGATCGCCTTGGTGGCGATGAAGGCGCCCGAGCAGCCGATCGGGTGCCCGAGCGCGATGGCGCCGCCGTTGGGGTTGGTCCTGGCTGGGTCGAGCTCGAGC
>JANOJJ010000244.1:0-1687 GCA_031408155.1 Rubrivivax sp. | reverse complement strand
CGCAGGTGGTCCGGGGTTGAACAGTGTCGAGCAAGTGCCAGCGCGGGCGCCCCCGCCCGGGCCATTATCGGCGTCATGGCCCGGTGATAACCTTCTGCACAGGGGAGTTGCCCCGCCGAGGGCCGTTTGAGCGAGATCAACAATACCGCATCCAATGTCGGCACCGCACCAGCGCCGGGCTGGGCCCGCAAGCTGGGTCGGCTGTGGATGTACAGGCCAGGGTTGAAGTTTCTGGGTATAAGCCTGTTCATGTGGGTCTTCTTCTCGGCCTACTTCCACCTGCTGCGCCACCCGGCGCGGCCGGTGACGGTGATGCCGCTGACACCGTTGGACGAGTGGATCGCCTTCCAGCCCGCGGCGCTTTGGCCCTACGTGTCGCTGTGGTTTTATGTCGGCATCACACCTAGCCTGACGCCCACGCTGCGGGCGCTGGCAGCTTACGGCGCCTGGGCCGCCGCCCTGTGCCTGAGCGGGCTCGCCAGCTTTTACCTGTGGCCCACGGCGGTGCCGGCGCAAGCCCATGCGATCGACCCGGCGCTGGCCCAGTACCCCGGGTTCGCGCTGCTGCGAGGCGTCGACGCCGCCGGCAACGCCTGTCCGTCGATGCACGTGGCCGGCGCGATGTTCAGCCTGTGCTGGACGCACCGGCTGCTGTTGACCGTGCAGGCGCCGGTCTGGACGCGCTGGCTCAACATCGTCTGGTTCCTGCTGATCGCGTGGTCGACCGTGGCGGTTCGCCAACACGTTGTGCTCGACGTGCTTGGCGGTGCCCTGCTGGGTGCGGCGTTCGCCGCGCTATCGCTGCGCTTCGGGCCGGCGCTTCAGGGCAGCCGGTATCATTGAACCGACATCGACAATGATCGATCGCGACTGAGGGAGAACGCGGCACGGGCCAGCCCTGGCCAGCGACGCGAGGTCGTGATGGAGCCCCGGACATGAGTTCACTCGAGGAACTGCAGCAACTGATCCACAAGAAGTACGGCATCGAGCCTTCCGCGCTCGACCCGAACGCATCGATGCGCGAACACGGCATCGATTCGCTGGCACTGGTGGAATTCCTGTTCGAAGTCGAAGACAAGTTCAAGGTCTCGCTCGAATCCAACCTCGAGATCGACACCCTGGCCGAACTGGCCAGGACGATCGACGAATTGCGCGCGGCGCAGACGGCCTGACCGTCCGCATGGTCGTCGTCACCGGGCTGGGTCTGTTATCGCCGCACGGCGACGATCCGGCGGCGGTGTTGTCGGCCTTGCTGCGCGGCGAATCGGCGGTGCACGAGGTCTTTGCCGGCCAACTGCCCAAGCCGGCTGCCGCCGCCACGGTGGCCTTCGACGAGTCGCGCTGGTTCACCAAGCTGCAACTGGCCGGTGTCGACCGCGTCAGCCAGCTGGCCGTGGCTGCGGCCGACCTCGCCTTCAAGGACGCCGGCTCGCCCGCCGGGCTGGACCCCTAGCGCGTGGGCATCTACGCCGGCTGCGGCTTGGGTGGTGGTGCAGCGATCGAACATGCATACCTTGTCGGCGCAGCCGGCGGCCGGGTGCCGCCGTTGACCATCCCGGCCTTCATGCCCAACGCGCCGGCGTCACATGTCGCGATCCGACACCGCGTCAAGGGGCCGGTGCTGACCTATTCGGTGGCCTGCGCCTCGTCGGCCGTGGCCATCGGTGAAGCGATGCGCGCGGTACAG
>JANOJJ010000206.1:0-6842 GCA_031408155.1 Rubrivivax sp. | reverse complement strand
CCACACCGGCATCTGCGCGCGCAGGAAGTCGTCGATCTGCTTGGCCAGCTCCTGGAAGGTGGTGCTGGTCGTGCGGCCGCAGCCGGGGCAGGCGGTGACGCTCGGGTTGAAGTGGCGCAAGCCCAGCGACTGCAGGATCTCGAGCGCGATCACCACCTCCTGCGTGCGTGCTTCGCCAGGCTGCGGCGTCAGGCTGACCCGGATGGTGTCACCGATGCCGTCCTGCAGCAGCAGTCCCATCGACACCGCAGACGCCACCGTGCCCTTGGTGCCCATGCCGGCTTCGGTCAGACCCAGGTGCAGCGCGTAGTCACAGCGCGTGGCCAGCGCGCGGTAGACCGCCACCAGGTCCTGCACGCCGCTGACCTTGCAGCTGATGATGATCTGGTTCGGGTCCAGTCCCACCTCGCGCGCATAGTCGGCCGAGCCCAGCGCCGACCGCACCAGGGCCCCGTACATCACCTGCTTGGCACTCCAGGGTGCCGCGCGGTCGGCATTGGCGTCCATCATCGAAGCCAGCAGTTCCTGGTCCAGGCTGCCCCAGTTGACGCCAATGCGCACCGCCTTGTTCAAGCGCGCGGCGACCTCGACCATCTGCGCGAACTGGCGGTCCTTCTTGTCGCCCTTGCCGACATTGCCGGGGTTGATACGGTACTTCGACAACGCCTGGGCCATGGCCGGAAAGTCGGTCAGCAGCCGGTGTCCGTTGTAGTGGAAGTCGCCCACCAGCGGCACCGACACACCCATGCGGTCGAGCTGGTCGCGGATATGCGGCACGGCGCGCGCTGCGTCGGGCGTGTTGACGGTGATGCGCACCAGTTCCGACCCCGCCAGTGCCAGCGCCTTGACCTGGATCGCGGTCTCGACCACCTCGACGGTGTCGGTGTTGGTCATCGATTGCACCCGCACCGGCGCGTCACCGCCCACGGTGACGACGTTCGAGCCCCACGCGACACGGGCCTGCCGCGAACGGCGTGGCGCCGGCGCGGCGGCCGAAATCGGGCGATCTGACGAGGTGTCGTTCATCGGTTTTGTGCTGTCGGCGGCCGCTTCAGCGCAGTTCGAGCCGCGCCACGTTGTCACGAGTGTAGGGGGCCAGGTCAAGCACCTGTCCGCGAAAGGCCAGCGTGGTGCCGCTTGCATTGCCAACCCGAACGCGCAGCGGCGGCGGCGCGTCCAGGGCCACCGCTTCGCCACGCTGCACGATGCGTGAAAACACGGGCCGACCCTGCACATCGAGCACCTCGACCCAGCTGTCGGCACTGGCCGACAGGCGCAGCAGGCCTGCTCCGGCGGCTGCAGCCGGTACGGCGACGCCGGCTGATGCCGTCAACAGGGACGCCGCAGCCGAGGGCGGCGCCACCTTCGGCGGCACAGACTCGATCAAAACCGCCGTCGTGCCGCTCGACGCAGGCCGCGCCTCGCTGGCCGCTTCAGGGGCCGCTAGCGCGGCGCTCGCTGCGGCCAGGCTGGCCTGGCGCGGTGACGACGCCGGCAGCGACGCCTGGATCGCCGTCGACGTCCATCCATCGATGAGATCTGGTGGCACCAGGCCGACCACCACCGCCGCCAGCAACAGCAGGCCACCGGCCCAGAACATGGGTTTGCTGGCCCAGGCCAGGCCAGCACCTACCCCACGCGAAGTGCCTTCCTGGAACGGCGTGTTGAGCCTGCTCAGGCTGCCTTCGAGCGGCGGCATCTCGAGTTGGGGCAGCAGGGCCAGCACCGGTCGCGGGTCGATCTTCAGCGAACGGCAGACCGATTGCGCCAAAGCGCGCGCGAAGGTCGGGTTGGGCAGTTGCTCGTAGCGATCCTGCTCGAGAGCCTCGAGCTTGGCGGGTGCGACCTTGATCGTGGCCGCCAGCACGGCGATATGAAGTCCTTCGCGCTCGCGCGCGGCCCTGAGCAAGGCGCCGGCGCTGAACGGCGCGCCGGAGGCCCCGCCGGCGCCTGCTGCAGGCGAATCCGGCCCATCGGGCAAGGGTTCATTCATCGAACTGCCCGCGCAGCAGTTGCGAGGTCTCGGATGAATTGGGAAACCGCTCGCGCAACTGACGCCCGAAATCCTCGACACCCGGCAGGTTGCCCATGCGACGTTCGATGCGTGCCGCCAGCCACAGTGTCTGCGCATTGGACTGGTCGGTCTGCCCGTTGATGCGTCGCATGTAGAAGCGCGCACGCTCGTACTCGCCGCGGCGGTACAAGACCTCAGCGTAGGTAAAGGCGGTGCTGGGATTGGCGGGGTCGAGCTCGAACGACCGCGCCAGGCTGCGTTCGGCGTCCTGCCAGCGACCGGAGCGCGCCTGACAGACGCCGCGTGCCAAAAGCGTGCGTGCCACATCGCTGTATTGCGGGACCGTCAGCGCGGCGGCGAATTGCGCATCGGCGTCGTCGAACCGGCGCTGCTGGCAAAGGTGCCAGGCATGGTTGTGAAGCGTGTCGCCGTCGCGCGGATTGAGCGCGAGCGCGCGCTGGAAACTCTGGTCGGCCAGCGGCAGTTCCCCCATGCTGGCGTAGATCAGGCCGCGCAGGTTGAAGGCCTCGGCCAGATCGGGCTTGGCTGCCAGCGCCAGCTTGATCTCGTCAAGCGCGGTGTTCGCCTGGCCGCGCGCAAAGTAGGCACCGGCGAGCTCCAGCCGAACACGGGCGCGTTTCTCGAGGCTGGTCTGGTCGGAGTCGGTGCGGATCTCGCGTTCGCCGCCCGCAGGGGCGGTCGCGGCGCACGCGCCGAGCAAGGCCGCACAGACCATCGCCGCCAGGCTCCAGCCACGCCAATTCGCAACGCTCATGCATCTGCCTTTGTCGAGTCCGCCATCAGGATGGGAATCGTGTCGCGACGGCGCTGTTGGCGTTCGCGAGCCTTGGTGCGGTCCACGACTTCGCCAGCCAGCTGACCGCAGGCCGCGTCGATGTCGTCGCCGCGGGTCTTGCGGATCGTTGCAACGAGGCCGGCGTCCTGCAGCACGCGGGCAAAGGCCAGCACGCGTTCGCGCGGCGAGCGGCGCAGCCCCGACTGCGGGAACGGGTTGAACGGGATCAGGTTGATCTTGCACGCAATGCGCAGACCCGGCAGCGTGCACGGGCTGCGGCCATGGACCAGGTCGATCAATTCGCGAGCCTGTTCAAGACCGTCGTTGACGCCGTCGAGCATGCAGTATTCGAAGGTGATGAAGTCGCGCGGCGCGCGCTCCAGGTAGCGCTGGCAGGCCTGCATCAGGTCGGCCAGGGCGTGCTTGCGATTGAGCGGTACCAGGGCGTCACGCAACTCGTCGTTGGCGGCGTGCAGCGAGACCGCCAGCGCAACCGGGCAGTCCTCGCGCAAGCGGTCGATCAAGCGCGACATGCCCGCGGTCGACACCGTGACGCGGCGTCGCGACAGGCCATAGCCATGGTCGTCGAGCATCACGCGCAGTGCTGGCACCAGCGCGGCGTAGTTCTGCAGCGGCTCGCCCATGCCCATCATCACGACGTTGCTGATGGCGCGTTCACCGGGAGGCAGCGACAACCGTGCGCGCAGCACATGTTCGGCATGCCACAGCTGGGCCACGATCTCGCCGGTGCTCAGGTTGCGGCTGAAACCTTGATGGCCGGTGGAGCAGAAGCGGCAGCCCACCGCGCAACCGGCCTGCGACGAGATGCACAGCGTGCCGCGGTCATGCTCGGGGATGAACACGGTTTCCACCACGTTGCCGTCGCCGACGTCGAACAACCACTTGACAGTACCGTCCGCCGACTGGTGTTCGCCGACCATCGGCAGTGGTCGCACCTCGCAACGGCCGGCGAGCTTGTCGCGCAATGACCGCGCCAGGTTGGACATGTGATCGAAATCGCGCTCGCCCTGCTGGTGGATCCAGCGAAACAGCTGGACGGCACGAAATCGCTTTTCTCCCAACTCGGCGCACAACGCGGCCAGCCCGTCGAGGTCGAAGTCGAGCAGGTTGGCCACAGTCATGGCGGTCGACGAGCGATGAGACGAGCAGCCTTCAGCGGCTGTAGACGTTCATGCCGGGAAAGAAGAACGCCACTTCGACGGCGGCCGTCTCGGGCCCGTCGGAGCCATGCACGGCGTTGGCGTCGATGCTGTCGGCGAAGTCGGCGCGAATGGTGCCCTGGTCGGCCTTCGTCGGGTCGGTGGCCCCCATCAGCTCGCGGTTCTTGCCGATCGCACCTTCACCTTCGAGCGCCTGAATCATCACCGGGCCCGAAATCATGAAGCTGACCAGGCCGTTGAAGAACGGGCGCGCCTTGTGCACGGCGTAGAAGGCCTCGGCCTCGCGGCGTGAAAGGTGAGCCATCCTGGCGGCCACGATCTTGAGGCCTGCGCCTTCGAAACGGGCGTAAATCTGGCCGATCACGTTCTTGGCCACCGCGTCGGGCTTGATGATCGACAGGGTGCATTCGATCGCCATATGAAGTCTCCTGATGAATGCGTGCGAAAAACCTTGAATTCTAGCGTGCGTCGTTCTGGGCGCAGGCTCAGCGGTTGCGGCCACCACTACCACTACCGCCACCACCCCCACGCCCGCCGCCCTTGTTGCCGCCCGTGCCGCCGCCGCCCTTGCCAGCGCGGCTGCCTCCACGGCCACCGCCCTTGCCGCCCTTGCCACGCAAGGCATCGGCACCGATGTACCCCACGGCGGTCTGCATCGGGTCCGGCTGGCGAGGAGCGCCACCACCACCACCACCACCTCCACCACGGGCCGGTCGTCCGCCGCGACCACCGCCACCCCCCCCGCCACCGCCACCCCCACCGCCGAAGCCGCCGCCGAAGCCCGACGTCTGCGCGAAGCGCTTGTCATAGGTCTGTTGCAGCGGGTTGGGAATCGGGCCGTCGTCCGGCAGGTCGCGCGTCGGCGCACGGTCACGCTGCAACGCTCTGCGGTCGTATGTTTGCTGCAGCGGGTTGGGGATCGGGTCGTCCTCGCCCAGTTCGCGGCGGGTCGAACGCGCCTGCTGGATAGCACGCTTGTCGTACGTCTGCTGCAGTGGGTTGGGGATGTTCATCGGGCCTTCACCATCACCTCGCGGGCTACGGTCAGGGCGCGGCCCCCGTTCTGGGCTGCGGTCGGGTGATCGATCAGCGGTGCCATCCCGTTCGCGGCCATCGCGGGTGTTGCCGCCGCGTCGACCGCGCTTGCCGCGCAGGCCACTGTCACCCTCGGTGGCCTGCGGGCGGTCCGTGCCGGTCAACCGGCGCAATGCACGCACGTCGCCTTCGGGCAAATCGACCCAGACCCCTCGCTTGAGGCCGCGCGGAAGTACCACACAGCCGTAGCGGATGCGGATCAGGCGACTGACCGCATGGCCTACCGCCTCGAACAGGCGGCGCACTTCACGGTTGCGCCCCTCGGAGATGACGACCCGGTACCAATGGTTGACGCCCTCGCCACCGCCGTCTTCGATGCTCTTGAAGCCGCAGCGCTGGCCTTCGATCTCCACGCCTTCGAGCAGGCGGTCGCGCTGCTCCGGGTCGAGCACGCCGAGCGAACGCACGGCGTACTCACGCTCGACGCCAAAACGCGGGTGCATGAGCTGGTTGGCCAGGTCACCCGAATTGGTGAACAGCAGCAGGCCCTCGGTGTTGAGGTCGAGTCGACCGACCGACTGCCACTTGCCATGCTGCAGCCGCGGCAGGCGGCGGAACACCGTCGGCCGATGTTGCGGGTCGTCATGCGAGACCACCTCGCCGGCCGGCTTGTGATAGGCCAGCACGCGCGGCGGCGGCGGTGCGATGCGCACCTTGACTGGCTTGCCACCGATCGCGATGCGGTCCCCGAAGGAGATGCGCTGACCGGTATGCGCGGGCTCGCCGTTGACCGTGACCCGGCCTTCCAGCACCCACTGTTCCATGTCGCGCCGCGAGCCGACGCCGGCCTGCGCCAGCACCTTGTGCAACTTCGGCGCATCGGGCTCGGGGGCCAGCACGCGTTTGGTCGGCCCGATCGCCGCCGCCTCGGCCTCGCCGACCGGCGGCTCTTCGTCGAAGGCGCCCGAGAGCACCTGAGCGAACAGTTCGTTGGGATCGGTCGGTTCGATCACGATCGCCGGGATAACGCCGGCGTCACCGTGCTCGCCCTCGCCGCCTTCTCCACGCTCGGCCCGGTCACCACGGTCACCGCGCTTGCGGCGGCGATTGCGGCTGCGCCGGCTGCCTTCGCGAACCGCCGCGCTCTCGGCCTGCGCAGTGACTTCGGCGGGAGCTTCAGCCGCGTCGCCTGCAGGCGCTGACGGGGCCGCCTGGACCGCAGCTGCACTGACCTCGGCTGGGCCCGTTTCGCGGTTCGGCTCGGCCGCCATCGGCGGGCGCGAGGCGCGCGGCGGGCGCGGGGGGCGATCGGGTGGGGCTGGGGCCGGTGCTGCGGCCTGCGCAGCCATGTCCACTGCGACTGCAGCCACTGCAGGCGCGCTCGCCGGGGGCTCGTTGTCGCCGCTGCCTGCCACGCCTTGGGTGGTGGTGGCAGCACCGCCGGCGACCGAAACCCGCTTGCGACGAGGCGGCCCCGCCGGCTTCGCGGGCACCTCGGGCACGGATGCATTCTCGACTGCCTGCGCGTCGGCGCTGACCTCGGTTTTGGGCGCCCGCCGACGGCGCGGCTTGGCAGTTGCCTCGCCTGCTGGCGCGTTGCCCGCCGCGGGAGAATCGGAGGCTTGGGGCTTCGGCTCGTCTGGCTCGTTCGCGTTCATGTCGGCTCGGTGGGCGGTGGCTCGGGGGGACGATGGGATGATGGGTCGGACAGGTCGTCCGTTGTTTGGCTGGCGCCAACCGGTGACGCCGCAGCAATGGCCTGCGACGGACCTGGCAGCTCGGCCGTCGGCTCGGCAGGCGGCAAGTCGGCTGGCGT
>JANOJJ010000161.1:0-2783 GCA_031408155.1 Rubrivivax sp. | reverse complement strand
CCAGCGGCAGCAGCGGCTCGCGGCAGGCGTCATGGCGCGGAACCAGCGGCAGGTCGAGCAACAGTTCATCTTCCAGCAGTTGGTGCAGATCGAGTTCGCGGCTGAAAACCAGCACATCGTGCTCGAGCGCGGCGTCCAGTTCAGCCGCCTCGGCCTCGCCGGCAACGAACAGGAAGTGTCGCTCCAGCGTCAAGACGTGGATGCAGGGCTCGAGGCAACGCTGGCAGACCAACGGCAAGGCTGCCTCGGCCTGCAGATGCAGCCGCACCTGTGACGCGCCACCGTGGCCCGGGATCTCAAAGCCACGCGCATGCCAACGCACCGGCGCCACGGGAGCGGACTCTGCCGGCTCGGCCATAGCCTCACGCAGCCGCTCGAAGCTGGCGGCCGACCATTGCCCGCGCAGTTCGCCACCGGCCTCGGCAAACGCTCGAACATCGAGCCGTCGGGCGTCGAAGTCACGCGATTTCATGCAGGCAGTGTAGCGCTGCCTGCGGACCGGGCCGGTGGAACAATCGCGACATGAGCTCCCCTGCATTGATCCTCGGATCGACCTCGCGCTATCGGCGTGAATTGCTCGCCCGCCTGCGGCTGCCTTTCGAGTCAGTCGCCCCCCAGGTCGACGAAACGCCCCACCCGGGCGAAACGCCTGCCGACCTGGCACTCCGCCTGGCGCTGGCAAAGGCCCGCGACGTTGCGCGTCGACACCCGGCCGCGGTGGTGATCGGTTCCGACCAGGTGGCCGATCTGGCGGGCGAGCCGGTGGGCAAGCCCGGCACGCACGAGCGGGCGGTGGCGCAACTGCAACGCATGAGCGGCCGCACCGTCATCTTCCAGACGGCCGTCGCTGTGGTCTGCGTGGCCACCGATTTCGAGCGCTCGAGCCTGGCTTCGGTCCAGGTTCGGTTCCGTGACTTGAAGCCGGCAGAGATCGAGCGCTATCTGCGTCTGGAGCAGCCCTACGACTGCGCCGGCAGCGCCAAGTCCGAGACACTGGGCATCGCCCTGCTGGCTGCGATCGACAGCGACGACCCGACCGCGCTGGTCGGACTGCCGTTGATCCGCACCTGCACCTTGCTGCGCGAGGCTGGACTGGACCCCTTGTTCGATGCCGCGGCATGAGCGCCCGAAACGATGCGGGCCGGCTCCTGCTGGTGCCCAACACGCTGGACCATGGCAACGAAGCGGTTCCGATCGAACATGTCCTGGCCGCCGGGGTGCTGGCGCAGGCTGCGGCCTTGCGTCATTGGGTGGTCGAAGACGCGCGCAGCGCGCGCAGCTTTCTCAAGCGGGTCGACGCCGTCGTTCCCCTGGCGGTGCCCTTGCAAGCCGTGGCCATGACCGAACTCCCCCGCGCCCGCAAGGGCAGCCGCGAGGAGATCCATCCTGCACAGTGGCAGGCCCTGCTGACACCGGCACTCGAGGGTCGCGACCTGGGGCTGCTGTCGGAAGCAGGATTGCCGGCTGTGGCCGACCCCGGAGCAGCGTTGGTCGAAGCGGCACACGAACTGGGCGTCGAGGTGCTGCCGCTGGCCGGCCCCAGTGCATTGCTGCTGGCTCTGGCCGCCAGCGGCCTGAACGGACAGAGTTTTTCCTTCGTCGGCTACCTTCCCCAGGACGCGGACGGACGTTCGCGCAGCCTGCGCGATCTGGAGGCCAGGTCGCGGCAATGGCGACAGACGCAACTGTTCATCGAGACGCCCTATCGAAATCCGCCGCTCACCGCGACCTTGCTGACGGTCCTGCAAGCGTCGACACGACTGTCGATCAGCTGTGGGTTGACACTGGCCGGCGGCTGGACCCGCTGCCGGACCATCGCAAACTGGCGCCGCGAGCCGCCACAGGTGTCAGACCGGATGCCGGCCGTGTTCGCCCTGCTGGCCGCTTGATCACTGCCCGCCGAGCAGTGAGGCCACCTTCTTCTTGGCTCGGATGTTCAGTGCCCTGAGCGGCAACTCTGACTTGCGGTGGTCCCAACTCGGCTCTGCGTCGGTCGACGCCTCGTACGGTGTGTCGAAAAAGGGGTCGACCGCCATCGACGCTGCTGCGCTGCGGCGTGGCGCAGGTTCGGCCGTGGCCGGCCGGTCTTCGTCGTCGCGCGGGCGGCGCGGTCGCCGCGCGTGGAAGTCCTCGAACTCGAAGGGCTCGATCTCGAACTTGGTCTTGATCAGCCTTTCGATGTCGCCAATCAGGCGTGAGTCATCACGCGTTACCAAGGTCACCGCCAGCCCCGAGGCGCCCGCACGTCCGGTGCGCCCGATGCGGTGCACATAGTCCTCGGCATTGAAAGGCACGTCGAAATTGAAGACCGCCGGCAGGTCGACGATGTCCAGGCCGCGCGCAGCCACGTCGGTGGCCACCAGCACCTCGACCTCGCCGCGCTTGAATGAATCGAGCGACTTCAGCCGCTCGTCCTGCGACTTGTCGCCGAGCAGGGCCGCTGTCGTCAGGCCGTCGCGTTCGAAGGACCGCGCCAGCCGGGCCGCACCCAGCTTCGAGTTGACGAACACAAGGGCCTGCGACAAGGACCGCTGACGCAGGATCTGGCGCACCGTGGCGCGCTTGTCGTCATCGGTCACGCTGTAGAAGCGCTGCTCGACGTTGGTCGCGGTCGCGTTGGGCGGCGCCACTTCGACCGTGATCGGATCCTGCAGATAGCTCTCGGCCAGGCGCCGGATCTCGGCCGAGAAGGTGGCCGAGAAGAGCAAGGTCTGCCGCGCTTTGGGGAGGTAGGACAGGATGCGCTGCAGGTCGGGCAGAAAGCCGATGTCGAGCATGCGGTC
>JANOJJ010000109.1:0-5998 GCA_031408155.1 Rubrivivax sp. | reverse complement strand
CACTTGTTACGGCTTAAGTCGTAACAAGTGAGCTCGTCTGCGACAACCCGACCATCGGCCAGGAGATCCTCGCCGACAGGCTGTCTGATCGCTTCGGCATCGACCAGCGCCAGCTGCTGCCGAGAGCGCACAACCCGCTGATCTGAGAGGGTGTAGCCGAAATGATCAAGCCCATGAACTTCGGTGTCGACAAGGTCCGGGCCGCGGTGGTCGGCATCGACCTGCATCGCGGCCACCTCGACATGGCCGTGGCCACCATGCCCGCGACGCCAGAGGTGGCCGCGCGCGTGGTCGAAGCGAACCGGCGCCTGTTCGACTGGTCGCGCAGCCAGGGGCTGCCGGTGATCCACTGCATCACGCAGTACCGCGACGCCGACGAGATCCGCCTCAACGCCTTCTGGCGCACACGCGCCGAAGACCCGAACAACCCGCGCCAGAACGTGATGCGGCACAACCTCATCGGCATGCCCGGCGGCGAGGTGATGCCCGGGCTGCGCGACGAGCGCGACTGGGTGGTCGACACCAAGAAGCGCTACAACTGCTTCGTCGCCACCGACCTCGAGCTGCTGCTGCGCGCGCACGGCATCAACACGCTGATCATCACCGGCGTCAACACCAACAGCTGCATCCTGTCGACCGTGACCGCAGCCTGTTCGATGGACTATGCGGTCATCGTGCCCAGCGATTGCGTCGACACGATGGACGCGCCCGAACTGCACCACGCCGCACTGCTGTGCATCCGCACCGCGTTCGGCTTCGTGCTGCCGTCGGCAGACGTGATGGCGCTGGCCGAGCTGCAGGGCGCCTGAGAGGCTGAGGGTCTGCAACCATGGCCGCCCACCGCTTTCGCTCGCTGCTTACGCCGGGTGCGCCCGTCTGGACGCTGAACCCGGGCGGCGCCTCGCTGGACGTGGTGGATCTGCTGGCCCGCGCCGGCGCGAAGTGCCTGTTCATCGACTGCGAGCGCACGGCGGTGCACATCGAGAGCGTCAGCGCGCTGGTGCGCTGTGCGCACAGCCACGGCCTGGCGGCCCTGCTGCGCAGCGAATCGATGGCCCCCGAGACGCTGGTGCGCTATCTCGACCGCGGCATCGACGGCCTGGTGGTGCCGCACACCGAGACGGTGGCGCAGCTGCAGGCCATCGGCGAGGTGGTGCGCTACGTCACCCGGGGCGCGCCGGAGCGCATCTTCGCCATCGCACAGATCGAGTCGGCCGCGGCGGCCGACCAGATCGAGGTGCTGGCCCGCTGCACCGAGGTCGACGGCTTCCTGATCGGCCCGAACGACCTCTCGCACAGCCTGGGATTCGCCGGCGACACCGAGCGGCCCGAACTGATCGCCGCGGTGGACCGCGTCGCGGACACGCTGCAACGCCACGGCCGCGCGTGGGGCCTGCCGGCCACCGCCGACAGTGCAGGCCGCTGGGGGCAGCGCGGCGCGCAGTTCCTCTACGGCACCCTGGAACAGATCTTGAAAGCCGGCTACGGCCCGATGGCCGCCGCCGTAGCGGCAGCTGCAAGGAGCCCCTGAGATGACCATGATCCCGCGCGACCGCGCCACTTTCTCCGCCATCGTCGACCGCCCACCGCTGACGCTTCCGGGCAACGCCAAGGTCATTGTCTGGACCATCGTCAACCTCGAGGTCTGGGACATCAGCCGCCCGATGGCGCGCCAGGTGCTGCCCGCGCCCACCGGCG
This sequence comes from Rubrivivax sp., assembly GCA_031408155.1. Lineage (GTDB taxonomy): Bacteria > Pseudomonadota > Gammaproteobacteria > Burkholderiales > Burkholderiaceae_C > Rubrivivax. The sequence continues at coordinate 4,300 of JANOJJ010000109.1, read as the reverse complement.
TGCCGCTGCTGCCTGACGTGCCGAACTGGGCCTGGCACGAGTACGGCATGCGGGTGGGCTTCTGGCGCTTCAAGAAGCTCTACGACCGGCTCGGCATCAAGCCCACGCTGTCGATCAATGCCCGCGTCACCGTCGACTACCCGCGCGTGGCGCAGGCCTGCCTGGAGGCCGGCTGGGAGTTCATGGGCCATGCCTACGAGCAGATGCCGATCCACAAGGTCGAGGACCAGAAGGCGATGATCGAGCGCTCGATGGACACGCTCGAGAAGTTCACCGGCAAGCGCCCCGTGGGCTGGCTCGGCCCGGGCCTGACGCAGACCTACGAGACGCCCGACCTGCTGGCCGCAGCCGGCGTGAAGTACATCGGCGACTACCCCTACGACGACGAGCCGACCGAGATCCAGACCGCGCACGGCCCGCTGGTGACGCTGCCCTACACGGTCGAGAACAACGACATTCCGATGATGATCGTGCAGCATCACGAGGCGGGCTACTGGACGCGCAAGTGCTGCGACACCTTCGACCGCTACTACCAGGAAGCCACCGAGAACCCCGGCCGGCCGAAGATCATGGCGATCGCCATTCACCCCTACATCAGCGGGCAGCCCTTCCGCATCGGCTACCTCGAGCAGGTCTACGAGCATGTCAACCGGCACGCCGGCGTGCTGCACTGGAACGGCGCGCAGATCCTCGACTGGTACAACCAGTCGAAGGCCGCCAAGGCATGACGGACTTCGTGTTCGCGCCCGCGGCGCGGCCCACGCTGCCGGTGCGTGGCCGCGGCGAGCGTTTTCCGGTGCGCCGCATCTACTGCATCGGGCGCAACTACCTGGCGCACATCCGCGAGATGGGCGAGGCCGACGAACGCGACCCGCCGAGCTTCTTCCAGAAGCCGGGCGACGCCGTGGTGCCTGAAGGTATCCCGCTGCCGTACCCGACGCTCACGGCCGACTTCCAGTACGAGGCCGAACTGGTGGCCGCCATCGGCAAGGAGGGCCAGGACATCGCGCTGCGTGACGCACTCGACCATGTCTGGGGCTACGCCGTGGGCCTGGACATGACGCGCCGCGACCTGCAGCGCGCGCTGGCCAAGGCCGGCCAGCCGTGGGAGAACGGCAAGGCCTTCGACCACTCGGCCGCGTGCGGCGAGATCGTGCCGGTGGCGCAGTGCGGGCACCCGGCCCGCGGCGCGCTCACGCTGGCCGTCAATGGCCTGCCGCGCCAGAAGACCGACCTCGACAAGCTGATCTGGACCGTTCCCGAGATCATCGCCAACCTGTCGCGCCTGTACCGCCTGATGCCGGGTGACCTGGTCTACACCGGCACGCCCGACGGCGTGGGGCCGGTGCAGCCCGGCGACGAGATCGTGGCGGCGGTCGACGGCGTGGGCACGTTTCGTGCCAGCATTGGCCCGCCTTTGAAACCTGGAGAGCACGCACGATGAAGCCCCGTGATCGCCTGAGCTATTCGCCCATCGCGGGCAGGCCGCCCCTGGTGCTGCCCGGCGCTGCAAGCCTGGTCGTGTGGGTCATCGTCAACATCGAGGAATGGGATATCGACGAGCCCATGCCGCGCACGGTGCTGACGCCGCCTGCGGGCGGCCAGCCTTCGCCCGACATCCCGAACTGGGCCTGGCACGAGTACGGCAACCGGGTCGGCTTCTGGCGCATGCTCGAAGTCTTCGACCAGTTCAAGCTGCCCGCCGTGCTGGCAGTCAACGGCAGCTGCTTCAAGACCTACCCGCAGATCGCCGAGGCCGCGCAGGCACGGAACTGGGAGTTCCTCGGCCACGGCTTCGTCCAGAAGAACATGCAGAAGGTGGCCGACGAGGCCGAGGCCATCCGCCTGACCACCGAGGCCATCCGCGCGTTCAGCGGCAAGCCGCCGCGCGGCTGGCTCGGCCCCGGTCTCACCGAGACCTGGCAGACGCCCGACCTGCTGCAGGAAGCCGGCTACGACTACGTGTGCGACTGGGTGCTAGACGACCAGCCGGTCGAGCTGCAGACGCGCAGCGGCACGCCCATCACCAACATCCCGTACACGCAGGAGTGCAACGACGTCGCGATGATGCTGATCCAGCACCACAGCGCGCGCGAGTACTTCGACCGCGCGATGGATCAGTTCGACCAGCTCTACGAGGACTCGCGCGATTCGGCGCGCGTGATGGCGCTGGTGGTGCACCCTTACATCATGGGCGCACCGCACCGGCTGAAGTGGTTGCGCAAGATCTTCGAGCGCCTGAGCGCACGCAAGGACGTGCTGTTCTGGACCGGCGAGCAGATCGTCGACTGGTACCGTGCCGAGCAGGCGCGCCATGCCGCCGAAGGTGCCCGCGGCTAGCATGAAGCCTTCTTGCCTGCGCTGCACGTGGTCGGTCCGGACCGCCGGGGCCGCCTGACATGTCGATGGCGACGCTGCAGCTGCTCAACAGCTTCACGCTGGCTGCTCTGCTGTTCCTGGTGGCCAGCGGCTTCACGCTGATCTTCGGCCTGATGCGCATCGTGAACCTGGCGCACGGCGCCATGTACCTGATGGGCGGCTACGTGGCCTACGCGGCGGCCACCGCGTCGGGCAGCTTCTTCGTCGGCGTGGTGGTCGCGGTGGTCGCGGTGGCAATGCTCGGGCTGGTGACCCAGGCGCTGCTGCGCTTCGTGAAGGGCAACGAGTTGCGCCAGGTGCTGCTGACGCTGGGCTTGGCCCTGATCCTCAACGACGCCGCGCTCGTCATCTGGGGCGGCGACACCTTCAGCGTGCCCACGCCAGAGCCGTTGCGAGGTGCGGTGCAGATCCTCGGCGTGCTGTACCCGCGCTACCGGCTCTTCGTGCTGGCCATCGGCATCGTGGTACTGGTGCTGCTGTGGCTGCTGATGAACCGCACGCGCCTAGGTGCGCTCATCCGCGCCGGCGTCGACGACGCCGAGACCGTCGAGGCCATGGGCATCAACATCCGCGTCGTCTTCGTGGCCACGTTCATGCTCGGCATGGCGCTGGCGGCCATCGCCGGTGCGCTGGGCGGCGCCTTCCTGTCGCTGTACCCGACCGCCGACTCCGAGATCCTGGTCTACAGCCTGGCGGTGGTCATCATCGGCGGACGCGGCAGCCTCGGCGGTGCCGCCGTCGGCAGCCTCGCCGTGGCGCTGCTGTCCACCTTCGGCCAGGTCTGGTTCCCGGAGCTGGCGTACTTCGTGATCTTCGGGCCGATGGCGCTGCTGCTGGCCTTCCGCCCGCACGGCCTGTTCGGCCGCGCAGCCTGATGGACACCCGACGATGAGCAGCACCAAGACAGCGTGGATCGCCGGCACGGTGCTGGCCCTCGCGGCGGTGCCAGCCGTGCTGCCGGGCTACCTGACGAGCTTGGCGACGCTGATGCTGATCTACGCGCTGCTGGCGATGTCGGTGGACATCCTCGCCGGCTATGCCGGCCGCACGCCGCTGTGCCACGGCGCCATCTTCGGCAGCGCCACCTACGTGGCGATGTACTACGTCACCACGGCCGGCGGCAACCCCTGGCTGGCAATGCCGCTCGGCGTGCTGGCGGCGCTGGGCGTGGCGGCCGTGTTCGCGGCCCTGGCGGTGCGCACCAGCGGCGTCTATTTCCTGCTGCTGACGCTGGCGCTGGGCATGATCGTCTGGGGCGTGTGCCAGCGCTGGACCTCGGTCACCGGTGGTGAGAACGGTCTGCGCGGCACGGCCAGGCCCGCGGCGCTGGCCGACCCGCAGGTCTTCTACTACTTCGTGCTGGCAGTCGGGCTGAGCTGCAGCGTCGTGATGTGGCGCTTCGTGCGCTCGCCCTTCGGGCTGTCGCTCAAAGGCATCCGCGAGAGCGAGTCGCGCATGCGCAGCCTGGGCTACGACACGACCCGGCACCTTTTCATCGGCTTCCTGTTCTCGGGCCTGATGGCCGGCATCTCGGGCGTGCTCTACGCGGGATTCAACAGCTTCGTGAGCCCGTCCACGGTGGCGCTGGCGCAGTCGGTCAAGGGGCTGCTGATGGTCATCGTCGGCGGCGTCGGCACGCTGTTCGGCGGCGTTGTCGGCGCGGCCGTGATCATCGTGCTCGAGAACGTGGTCTCGTCCTTCACCGAGCGCTGGTCGATGGTGCTGGGCGCGCTCTTCGTGCTGACGATGATCTTCGCCCCCGAGGGCGTCGTCGGCAAGCTCCGTTCCTACCTCGCCCGGCGCCTCAAACGCTGAACCCCCTTCACGCCCCCACCCCGCCCAAGCCCCACCAGGAGAACCCCATGGACCGCAGAAACTTCGTCAAGTCCACCACCGTGCTCGGCGGCCTCAGCGGCCTTGC
>JANOJJ010000070.1:0-4534 GCA_031408155.1 Rubrivivax sp. | reverse complement strand
ACTGCGCGATGCCCGCGGTGGACAGCGTGACCACCAGTTCGCGGCCGTCGGGCGACCAGGCTGGCGCGCTGTTCGAGCCGCGAAAGTTGGCCAGTTGGCGGCGCTCGCCGCTCATCACGTTCTGCACCCAGACCACGGCCTTTTGGGTCTCGAAGGAGACGTAGGCCAGTTCGCGCCCGTCGGGCGACCAGGCCGGCGAGATGATCGGCTCGGCACTGGCCAGCGCCACCTGCCCGCCTTCGCCGTCGGCGTCGGTCACGTGCAGCGTGTGGCGGCGTCCGCTGCGCACGACGTAGGCGATGCGGGTGGCAAACACGCCGGGCTCGCCGGTGATGGCCTGGTAGATCTCGTCGGCCACGCGGTGTGCGGCCAGCCGCAGGTCGGCAGCCAGCACCTGCTTGCTCTGGCCGAGCAACTGTTCGCCCTTGACCGCATCGACCAACTTGTAGCGCACGTCCAACCGACCGTCGACCAGCCGCGTGACCGAGCCGCCCACCACGGCGTCGGCGCCGCGTGCGCGCCAGTAGGCGTTGGCGATGGTGCTGCGCTCGTCCAGCGGTTCGGGTGATTCGCTGGTGTGGAACAGCCCGCTGCGCTGCAGGTCGGCGCGGATGATCCCGGCCAGCGAGAGCCCAGCCTTGTCCTCGTCGCGGAAGTTGGCCACGACGATCGGCACCTGGGTCGCCCCGATGCCCGAGATCTCGACCCGGAACTGCGCCGCTGCGGGCCCGGCAACGAAGGCGCCGAGCGCAGCCAGAATCTGTCTGCGTGATGGCATGCGCCGGATGGATCGCAAAGCGGGCAAATGGTTCACTCGGTTCACTCGGTCATTCAGCGGCCATGTGTTACCGGATGCGGACTTGTGGCCGCACGGGCCAGGGCCGAGTCGGCGCTCATTGTAGGCAGGGGGGTCGGTGAGACCCGGCCGCGATAATGCGGGCGCTTCATGGCCACGATCACCCAGCGCCTCTCGCGCATTGCCCCGTACCTCAAGTCCGGCCGCCGCGCGCTGGCGCTGGCCGGCCTGGGCGCCGTGGTGGGAGCATCCACCGAGCCGATGATCCCGGCGCTGCTGCAGCCGCTGCTCGACAGGGGCTTCACCAGCCGCGAACTGCCGCTGTGGAGCATCCCGGCCGCGCTGATCGCGCTCTTCTTCGTGCGCGGCCTGGCCGGCTTCGTGGCGCAATATGGGCTGGCGTCGGCCGCGCAGAACGGCGTGCTGCAGTTGCGCCAGGCGATGTTCGAGCGCCTGCTGGCTGCCGAGCCGGGCCTGTACACCCTGCATTCGGCCAGCCAGTTGACCAACACCCTGGTCTACGAGGTGCAGCAAGGCACCATGCAGCTGATCGGCGCGCTGCTGACCCTGGTCAAGGACTCGCTGACGATGCTGGCCCTGCTGGGCTACCTGTTGTGGCTGAACTGGCAGCTCACGCTGTTCGTCGGCCTGCTCTTTCCGACCCTTGCCCTTGTGATGCGCACCATGGGCCGGCGGCTGCACAAGCTCACCGTCCAGGGCCAGGGCGCCACCGACGAGTTGGCGTACGTGGTGGAGGAGAACGTGCTGGCCTGGCGCATCGTGCGCCTGCATGGCGCTGGCACGGCGCAGGCTGCGCGCTTTGCCGACAAGGCGCGCGCGTTGCGCCGGCTGCTGCTGAAGTCGGTGGTGGCGGCGGCGACCATCACGCCGATCACGCAGATGCTGGCCGCCTTCGCGTTGTCGGCCGTCATTGCGGTAGCCTTGTGGCAGGCCGGCGCCGGCGGCTCGTCGGTCGGCAGCTTCGTCGCCTTCATCACCGCGATGCTGCTGCTGGTCACGCCGATCAAGCACCTGTCGGACGTGATGGCGCCCATCACGCGTGGCCTGGCCGCGGTCGAACGCAGCGTCGACCTGATCGAGCAGAGCCCGTTCGAACGAGGCGGCACGCACGCCCCCGCGCGAGCCGATGGCGACATCGAGTTGCACGACCTGAGCCTGCGCTATCGCGGCGACAGCGAGCCTGCGTTGTCGGGGCTGAACCTGCAGCTGCGCCGCGGCGAGACGGTGGCGCTGGTGGGCCCGTCGGGTGCCGGCAAGAGCACGCTGGTCAACCTGCTGCCGCGCTTCATCGAACCGACCGGCGGCGAACTGCGGTTGGACGGCCGACCGCTGCGCGACTGGGACATGCGCGCGCTGCGCCGACAGTTCGCGCTGGTCAGCCAGGACGTGGTGCTGTTCAACGACACCGTCGCGGCCAATGTCGCGCTGGGCGACACCTTCGATGAAGACCGTGTTCGCGAGGCCTTGCGCGCGGCCAACCTGCTGGACTTCGTGAGCGCGCTGCCGCAAGGGCTGTACACCCTGGTCGGGCACAACGGCAGCCAGCTCTCCGGCGGCCAGCGCCAGCGCGTCGCGATCGCACGCGCGGTCTACAAGGACGCGCCGATCCTGATCCTGGACGAGGCAACCTCGGCGCTCGACGCCGAGAGCGAACGCGCCGTACAGGATGCCCTGGAGCGACTGATGAAGGGCCGCACCACGCTCGTCATCGCGCACCGACTGGCAACCATCGAGCACGCCAACCGCGTGCTGGTGCTGCAAGCCGGTCGCCTGATCGAACAAGGCAGCCATGCCGCACTGCTGGCCCAGGGTGGCCTGTACGCACGCTTGCATGCCATGCAGTTTCGCACCTGAAGGAGACCAACGATGAGCATCCCGATATCGCGCTGGCCGGTACCGACGCTGGACAGCCTGCCCGAGGATATGCGCACGCGCATCCTCGAGGTGCAGGCCAAGGCCGGCTTCGTACCCAATGTTTTTCTGGCGCTGGCCCACCGGCCGGCCGAGTGGCGTGCCTTCATGGCCTATCACGACGCACTGCTGGTCAAGGACACCGGCAGCCTGACCAAGGGCGAACGCGAGATGATCATCACCGCCACCTCGGCGGTGAACCACTGCCTGTACTGCGTGGTGGCACATGGCGCGATGCTGCGCATCCACGAAAAGAAGCCGCTGGTCGCCGACCAGGTGGCGATCAACCACCGCAAGGCCGACCTCGCGCCGCGCCAACGCGCGATGCTCGACTTCGCGCTCGCGGTCTGCACCCGTTCGCACGAGGTCGACGAGGCCGACTTCGCAGTGCTGCGTCCGCATGGCTTCAGCGACGACGACATCTGGGACATTGCCGCCATCACCGCCTTCTTCGGCCTGTCCAACCGCCTGGCCAACGTCAGCGGCATGCGGCCCAACGACGAGTTCTACCTGATGGGCCGGGTGCCCAGGGTGAGGGCTTGACGGGCTGACGGACGCTTCGACCATGCGAGCTGAACCGCAGCAGGCGCTGGGGCAGGGGTGGTCATTTCGACCCTTGTTCAAGGGCTGACACGTACAACACCCCATGCGCACGGACGACGACGATCATCTGATGCGCGCCTATGCGCAGGGCGACAGCCGCGCCTTCGAAACGCTTTACCAGCGCCACCACGCAGCGCTGTATCGGTTCGTGCGGCGTGTGCTCGGCAGCGCGCTGGCGCAGCAGACCGACGAGGTTTTCCAGGACACCTGGGCCAAGGTGATCCAGGCCCGGCAACGCTGGGCGCCACAGGGCGCGACCTTTCGCACCTGGCTTTTCACGCTGGCTCACCACCGCGCGGTCGACTGCCTGCGCAAGAGCGGCCGTGAACGGTCGGTCGACGACCGCCCGCCTGGCGGCGACGGCCCCGGCGGTGACCCCTGGGCCGACTGGCCGGCAGCCGACGCGCGCGACCCGGCCGAACAGGCCTTCTGGCGATCGGCCGGCCAGCGCCTGCTGCAGTGCCTGGACGGCCTGCCCGCCGCGCAGCGTGCGGTCTTCCTGCTGCACCACGAGGACGGGCTGCCGCTGGATGAACTGGCGCGCGCGCTCGACCTCGGCTTCGAGACCGCCAAGAGCCGCTTGCGCTATGCAATGAGCAAGCTGCGCAGTTGCATGGGCGCCTACCTGCCGGCCCGGGGACTGACGTGACAGCGCGCCACGATCCGCCGACCGACCCTGCGCGCGACGCTCACCTGCTGGCCGCGCTGCGACACGCACCCGATCATGATGCTGCGCCGTCCGCGGCCTTGAGTGCGCAGATCCTGGCCCAGGCGAGGCTGGCCGCGCAGCCAGCGCTCAGAGCCGGCGACGGCGGCCTGTTCGAGCGCTGGTTCGGCTGGATGTCTCGCCCGCTGGCGGCTGGCGCCTTCGGCGTGGTGCTGATCGCCGGCTTCGTCGGGCTGATGTGGCGCGGCGGCCCGCTGCCGGAGGCGATGCCTGGCGCACAGCCGTCGGCGCCAGCCGGGGTGGCCGCGCCGACGGCACCGTCCGTCGAAAGGGCCGGCGAGATGGCAGTCGCGCCCGCCGCACCGCCCATCATCGCCAGGGAGTCGAACGCCGACGAGCCGCGGCGCGCGCGGCAGGCCGATGCTGCCCAGCCCACCCGGCCGAAACTGGCTGTAGCACCGGCACCGCGCCCTCTATCCCCTGCACCACCATCATCCCCTGACGCTGCAGACCTGCCGGCGCCCGCCGTGGCGGTG
>JANOJJ010000065.1:0-5963 GCA_031408155.1 Rubrivivax sp. | reverse complement strand
GTGTACTCCTCGATGATGTCGGCGTCGGCCACGCCCTTGGCCTTGAGGAAGGCGCGCAGGATCTTGTTCGTCGTGCGCGGGTAGACGTAGTCAGTGCCCAGCAGCACCCAGCGTTTGGCGCTGCCGCCGTCCTTGCTCATCAGGTATTCCACGGCGGGAATGGCCTGCTGATTCGGCGCCGCACCGGTGTAGAAAACGTTCTTGCTGAGCTCTTCACCTTCGTATTGCACGGGGTAGAAGAGCAGGCCGTTGAGCTCTTCCACCACTGGCAGCACGCTCTTGCGCGAGACGCTGGTCCAACAGCCGAAGACCACCGCGACCTTGTCCTTGCTGATCAGTTGGCGCGTCTTCTCGGCAAACAGCGGCCAGTTGGACGCCGGGTCGACCACCACCGGCTCGAGCTTCTTGCCCAGTACGCCGCCCTTGGCGTTGATTTCGTCGATCGCCATCAGCACCGTGTCCTTCAACACGGTCTCCGAGATCGCCATCGTGCCCGACAGCGAGTGCAGCACGCCGACCTTGATGGTCTCTTGTGCCTGGGCCAAGCTCGACCCGAGCGTGGCAAGCGTTGCCACGGCGATCGACTGGAGTGTGAAACTGCGACGGGATGTCATGAAATTCCCTCCTGCTGCGGAGCGTTGAAGAATGAAGCGCAGGGTAGGCACGCTCCCCGTCCGGGCCAATACGACAGATGACGTAGGCCGGCGCTGAAGTTTTGCCGGCAGCGGTCGAAATACGATCAGTCCGGCCGCCGGCGGCGGCGGGGGAGGCGCGGCGTCAGTGGTTCGGCTCCTGCCCACACCCAGCAACACAGTCGAGGGATGCGAACAACATGATCGAAGCAGCACTGAGCCGGCATGAGGCTTTCGACCAACTCGGCCAGATCACGCGGCAACTGCACCAGGCGATGACGGAGCTCGGCGTCGACGTGCACCTGCACCGCATCGCGCACGAGATCCCCGACGCGCGCGACCGTCTGCGCTACGTTGGCCAGATGACCGAGACCGCCGCGCACAAGGTGCTGGGCCTGGTCGAGGCGGCCAAGCCGGGCTGCGTCCACCTGGCCGACCATGCCCAGGGCTGCGGGCGCGACCTTGAGCGCCTGATCGATGACCCCGGCGCCGGCGCGCCGCTACTGCGCGACGGCCTGCGCCAGGTGCAGGTCTTCGTCAGCGCGGCAGCCGCCCACGCCCGGCAGCAGGAGCGCACGCTGACCGACATCATGATGTCGCAGGACTTTCAGGACCTGTCGGGTCAGGTCATCAAGAAGGTGATCGAAATCATCAACCGCACCGAGAGCCAGTTGCTGCAACTGCTGACGGAAAGCGCGCCCGAACATGTGGTGGCAGCCGTCGCTGCCGCCAGCGGCGCGTCGCTGCAGGGCCCGATGACGCCGGACAAGGCGCTCAAGCAGAACGACGTCGACGATCTGCTGGCGTCGATGGGGTTCTGACCACCCCCGATTGACCGGCAGCGGGCCGGCGTGCAAGCTGCGGGCGTGCGCGCCCTGCTTGCCGTCGGCTTGTCCTTGCTGCTGTCCTTACTGCTGGCCTTGCTGGGCGGGCCCGCCGCGGCTGCCGAGCCGCTGCGCATCGGCTCCAAGCGTTTCACCGAGTCCTACATCCTGGCCGAGCTGATGGCGCAGACCGCTGCGCCGCACGCCGCGGTCGAAGTCAAGGCCGGCCTGGGCAACACCGCCATCGTCTACGCCGCACTGCGCTCCGGCGCGATCGACGTCTACCCCGAATACACCGGCACCATCGCGCTCGAGATCTTGAAGTCGCCGAGCAGCCTGTCGCTGCAGGCGATGCGCGCGCAACTGGCCCCGCTGGGCCTGGGCGTGGACGTGCCGCTGGGCTTCAACGACGGTTACGCGTTGGCGATGCGCGCCGACGTGGCCGAGCGACTGGCCATCAGCAGGCTGTCGGACCTGGCGCGCCACCCCACGCTGCGCCTGGGCCTGAGCAACGAGTTCATCGGTCGTGCCGACGGCTGGCCCGGGCTGGCCAAACGCTATGCGCTGCCGCAGCAGCCGCGCGGGCTCGACCATGGCCTGGCCTACGACGCCGTGGCCGGCGCCCAGGTCGACCTGATCGACATTTACACCACCGACGCCAAGATCGGTCATCTGGGCCTGCGTGTGCTGGCCGACGACGCCAATCACTTCCCGCGTTATGACGCGGTGCTCCTGTACCGGCTGGACCTGCCGCAGCGCGTGCCGGCGGCCTGGGCGGCGCTGCAGGGCCTGGCCGGGCGCATCGACGAGGCGGCGATGATCCGCATGAACGCGCGTGCCGAACTCGAGCACGTGCCCTTCGACGTGATCGCGCGCGACCACCTCGCCGCGCGCCAGGGCAGCGCGTCGCAAGGCGGCTTCTGGGTCCGGCTGTGGGGGCCCGATCTGCTGCGCCTGACCGGCCAGCACCTGGCGCTGGTGGGCGTGTCGGTGGCGCTGGCCACGCTGATCGGCGTGCCGCTGGCGATGGCGGTGGCCGCGCGCCCAGCCCTGCGCGGCCTGGTGCTGGGTGCCACCGGTGTGCTGCAGACCATTCCCGCGCTGGCGCTGCTGGCTGCGGCGATCGGACTGCTCGGGCGAATCGGCAGCGCGCCGGCGCTGCTGGTGCTCACGCTGTACGCGCTGCTGCCGATTCTGCACAACACCTGCACCGGCCTGGCAGAGGTACCCGCTGGCCTGAGGCTGGCCGCGCAGGCGCTGGGTCTGACGGCCCGGCAGCGCTTGCGCCTGATCGAGCTGCCACTGGCGCTGCCGGTGATCCTGACCGGCATCCGCACGGCGGCCACCATCGCCGTCGGCACGGCCACCATCGCGGCCTTCATCGGCGCAGGAGGTTACGGCGAGCGCATCGTCACCGGGCTGGCGCTGAACGACCGCACGCTGATGCTGGCCGGCGCGCTGCCGGCGGCGGCGCTGGCGCTGGCGTGCGAGGCGTTGTTCGCGCTGCTCGCGCGGCGATTACGCCACCCCTGACCCGGGCCAACAGCCCGCGCTGGCACACTGCGCGGCTTTCAACGCTGACCGACTCGCCGCACGCATGAACACGACCGAGCTCTACCTGATCGCGATGCTGATCATCTTCAGCCTGCCCTACCTGCTGTGGCGGCTGGCGCGCACCGACTACGTCGCGCCGCTGGTGGTGGTGCAGATCATGGCCGGCATCCTGCTCGGTCCCGGGGTGCTGGGCGCGGCATTCCCGGCCTACTATGACTTCGTCTTCACGCCCGCGGTGGTGCAGTCGCTCAACGGGGTGGCCTGGTGGGCGGTGATGCTGTTCGTCTGGATCGCCGGCATCGAGCTTGACCTGAAACAGGCCTGGGTGCGCCGCAGCGAGACCGCCGTCACCGCCGGCCTGGCGCTGGCCGTGCCGCTGCTGCTGGGCTGCGGCGCCGCCGCCGCGATGCTGCTGATGCCGGGCTGGATCGGCGAGCACGCTGCGAGCTGGCAGTTCGTGCTCGGCGTGGGCATGGCCTGCGCGGTGACCGCGCTGCCGATCCTGATCCTGCTGATGGAAAAGCTCGGCATCCTGCGCCAGCCGCTGGGCCAGCGCATCCTGCGCTACGCCAGCCTGGACGACATCGCGATCTGGGGCGTACTGGCGCTGATCCTGCTGGACTGGAGCCGCGTCGGCAAGCAGCTGGCTTTTCTGCTCGCCTTCGCCGTCGTCGGCTGGGCCCTGCGCCGGCTGATGTCGTGGCTGCCCGAGCGCGACCGTTGGTACGTGGGCCTGATCTGGCTGGTCGTCTGCGCCCTGGGCGCCGACTGGTCGGGCCTGCACTTCATGGTCGGTGCCTTCCTGGCCGGTGCGGTGATGGACGCCGACTGGTTCGACCAGGAGCACATGGACCTGCTGCGCCACCATGTGCTGCTGGTGGTGATGCCGGTGTTCTTTCTCAGCACCGGGCTGCGCACGCAGTGGAACGTGGGTGGCACGGCGGTCTTTGGTGCTGCCGCCTGGCTGCTGGTCGCGGCCGTGGCCGGCAAGCTGCTGGCGGCTCATCTGGCCGGGCGCATCCTGGGCTGGACGCGCGGCGAGGCCTCGGTCATCGGCTGGCTGCTGCAGACCAAGGCGCTGATCATGATCATCTTCGTCAACATCCTGCTCGACAAGGGCGTGATAACCAACGAAACCTTCACTGCGCTGCTGTTGATGGCGGTGGCCAGCACCATGCTGACCGTGCCGGTAGTGACGCCCAAGCTGCGCCGGCTGGCGTCATCGACGTGAAGGGCCGCAGTTCGAACACCCGTGGTGCAGAGGGCAAGGGGAGTGGCCTGGATGGCCGCTGTCCCGAGGAGTGGTCAAGGCCAGGCCGCAGCCCTCGACGTCGGAACCCTTGCGTGTGGCCAGGCCCAATCGATGACTCAGGGCGATTGCCGCGACTTGGGCGTCGAATTGGGAGTTAGGCGGCATGCACGGTCAGTTCATGAAGTCTTCTTCGGTCACCGTCTTCAATACCTCGGCGGGCTTGCTGGCGTTGCGCTTCATCTCCACAAAGGCGGCAGTGTAATCTCGCTCATGGGACGTCTCCTTTTCAGATTCAGATTGATGATCGAAACTCAATCCTGCTGCAAACCCACCTTTGTTGGAAGGCGGGAGGTCCCTTCGTATTCGCTCGCGGCGAGGCCCAACAGTCGGCCGCGCTACAGGTAGTGCTCATTTTACCTTCCGCGCGGCCGTCTGTCGGTCAAGTATCAACTCAAACGTTAGGCCGCGCGACTCGCGCTTCGCCACACTCTGGGTACAGAATACTCAGGCCACGGAACCGGGACCGCCATCCTTTATGCCAAGCGCCGTCGTCGAAATACGAACAACCTACTCGCCCGAAGAAGAAGTTCGGCTTCTGGAAGCCGTCCACGCAGCTATTGTTGAAGGGTTCATGGTCTCACCGGTCTACAGGAACGTGACGCTCGTGGTTCATCAACCACACAGGTTCCTCGGTCGCACGGACTGCCCCGCGCCTGAGCGCCTCACCAACATCAGCATCTTTGTTCTGCCAGGCCGCTCGATCGACGCGAAGCGCCGCCTATACAGCTTGCTCATCTCCAAACTCGAAGACCTCGGAATACCTGGTCCCTGCGTCCTCATACGGCTGCATGAACTTCCACCAGAGAACATCGGTGTCCGAGGCGGCTTGCCGGTCTGTGACGTCGATCTTGGATACCCCGTCAACGTGTAAGGCAACACGTGCTTGGTTAGCCGGCTGTTTGGTATTCATCAGCCTTCCACTGAATGCGTACGTCGACGAAGCTGCAGTGCGACAGAGAACAGATTGCACATGTACAACGGCCTTGTTGCACCCCGGCGGGTGCGGGCCGAGATACGAATCGCTCAGTTGGGCTCCATTCGCTCGGCGTGTTTGGGCGCGATTGCCGCACGCAGGCAAAGCCTGCGTTCACCAACTGCCGGTCTGACCTGTCAATGCGTCTTCGAGAGCACGTCCATCGTGGGGCGAGCGTGGGTCACGGGGATCGCAAACGGGTTGCGGGTTGATCGATTGTGTGCCGGCCGTCAGGCCGGGCACGGCGCCATCGCTGGCGGCCCTGCAGCGGCGCGCTCGTCCAGCCGCAGCTTGCACTGCGGCTTGACGCTGACGTGTCGCGGGTCGTAGGCCGCATCGCGCGTCATCACCGCCATGTCCACCTCGGGCATCGAGCCAAAGGGTGCTGGACGGACTCGTCCCACGGTGCAACACTGCTGCTGCACCGCCTTCATCAGCACGGAGTAGGGCGCGGCGCAGTCTCAAGCGTTGTCCCGCCGGCACTCGCGCATGTCACGGGCCATGATGCTGTCGCCGCCCAACGGTCTGGCCCTCGGGCCGGCATCAAGACCGCGTTCCATGAGATCGCGTTCGCCTGCATGGCCGCCCTCGGGCGGCCATGCAGGCGAACCTCATGCCCGCTCGTTCGGCAGCATCAGCCAGCCAAGCACTGAAACACCACCAAACTC
>JANOJJ010000182.1:0-9474 GCA_031408155.1 Rubrivivax sp. | reverse complement strand
GCTGATGCTGGGCATCGAAATGGTGGCCGACAAGGCCACCCGGGCGCCGCTGCCCAAGGGCAACGACATTCCGGCCCGGCTGGCCAGGGTGGCCTACCGGCGCGGGCTGATGGTGCGTGTGTCGGGCGCCAACCTGATCCTGTCGCCGCCGTTGATCATCACCGAGGCCGAACTCGACACCCTTTGCAGCACACTGGAAACCGCCTTCGACGAGGTATCGGCAGAGTGAACACGGTGTTGCTCGTCGGCACCACCGACACCAAGAGCGACGAGATCGCGTTCCTGCGCGAGCTGTTGTCGACGTTGGGCGCGCGGGTGCTGGTGATGGACGTGGGTGTGCTGGCCGCCGGCCAGGCAGCGGTCGATATCACCAACCGCGAGGTGGCCGCCGCCGCCGGCGCCACGCTGCAGGCGGTGATCGACAGCGGTGACGAAAACAGCGCCATGACGTTGATGGCGCACGGCGCATCGGCACTGGCCCGGCAACTGCACGCGGTTGGCCGCATCCACGGCCTGCTGGCGCTGGGTGGATCGATGGGCACCGATCTGGCCTTCGACGTGGCCGCCGCGCTGCCGATCGGCACGCCCAAGGTCGTGCTCTCGACGCTGGCCTATTCGCACCTGATCCCGCCCGAGCGCATCACGCCCGACCTGATCATGGTGCTGTGGGCCGGTGGGCTGTACGGGCTGAACAGCCTGTGCCGGTCGGCGCTGGCGCAGGCCGCGGGTGCCGTGGTCGGGGCGATGCGCGCGGTGTTGCCACCCCGGCTCACGTCAGCCACGCAACCGTTGGTCGGCATGACTTCGCTCGGCAAGAGCTGCCTGCGCTACATGGTCACGCTCAAACCGGCGCTCGAGTCACGCGGCTACGAAGTGGCGGTATTCCACAGCTCGGGCATGGGCGGTCGCGCCTTCGAGGCGTTGGCCGCTGGCGGGCGCTTCTGCGCGGTGATGGACTTGTGCCTGCAGGAGTTGGCCAACCACGTGGCCGGCTCGGTGGTGACTGCCGGCCCTGGCCGGCTGACCGGCGCCGGGCGCAGCGGCATACCGCAGATCGTGGCACCCGGCGCCGTCGACATGGTCGACTTTCCGGCCTGGCAGCCGACGCCGGCCGTGCTGCAGGGGCGCGCGGTGCACGTGCACAACCGGCTGATCGCGTCGGCCACCTCGCCGCCCGAGTTGCGCCGGCGCATTGCCGGCGAGATCGGCGCCAGGCTGGCGCAGGCCACGGGTCCGAGCTGCCTGCTGCTGCCGCTGCGTGGCGTCGAGCAGTGGGACCAGCCGGGCGAGCCCTTGCACGACCCCGATGGCCTGGTCGCCTTCACGACCGCGATGCGCGCGGCGGTACCGGCCAATGTGCGCTGCGTCGAAGTCGACGCGCACATCAACGACGAGGCCTTCTGCCATGCTGTGCTGGCGGTCTTCGACGACTGGGTTGCCCAGGGCCTGGTGCGGGGTCGGGCATGACAGCCCGCGCACTGGTGCTCGACTTCGGCGGCGTGATCAGCCGCACTCTGTTCGAGACCCATGACCTGAGCGAAAAGGCGCTCGGACTGACCCCCGGCACGCTGAGCTGGCGTGGCCCTTTCGACCCGGCGCGCGATGCGCTGTGGCAGCGCATGCAAGCCGGCGACATCAGCGAACGCGACTACTGGCTCACGCGCACGCAGGAGGTCGGCCGCCTGCTCGGCGAAGACTGGCGTCGGATGGAAGTCTTCGTCACGCGCGCGCGCGGCGCTGACCCGGCGTCCATCATCCGACCCGAGGCAGTGGCTGCGGTCGAGGCGGCGGCGGCGGCCGGCGTGCGGCTGGCCATCCTGTCGAACGAGCTCGACCTGTTCTATGGCGCCGATTTCCGGCGCAAGCTGCCGCTGCTGCAGCGCTTCGAGCTGATCGTCGACGCCACGCACAGCGGCATCCTCAAGCCCGACCCGCGAGCCTACGCCGCGGTGACGCAGGGCATGAACCTGCCAGCGTCGGCCTGCGTATTCGTCGACGACCAGCCACGCAACGTGGCCGGCGCGATGGCCGCGGGCATGGTCGCGCTGGTTTTCGACGTGACGCAGCCTGCCGCGTCGTACAGGCAGGCGTTGCAACGGCTGGGCCTGATGGCCGGCCAGCCCAGGGAGACCCGCGCGTGAAATCAAACTCGACCCCGGCCGGCCTCGGCTTTGCGCCGCTGTTCTCGGTGGCCATCGGCGTCATCGTGGCGCAGAGCACCATCGTCTCGCTGCTGCAGGCCACGGCCATCGGCGGCTGGGGTCTGGTGGGCGCGCTGGCGCTGGGCTGGCTGCTGATGATGGCCAACTCGGCCACCTACGCCGAGCTGGCGCTGATGATGCCGCGCGCCACCGGCATCGGCACTTACATCGGCGCCGGCCTCGGGCCGCTGCCGGCGATCTTCACCGTCTTTGCCGGCTACGTGGTGCCGGCGCTGTTCGGGCCTGCGGCCGAGCTGCTGCTGGTGGACGCCGTGCTGGCGCAACTGCTGCCGGGCCTGCTGCCGGGTTTTGGCTGGGCGGCACTGCTGCTGGGCGTGTTGGTGCTGCTGAACCTGCTCGGCACCGACGTGTTCGCGCGCGTGCAGACGGCGTTGACGTTCACGATGCTGGTCTTCCTGCTGCTCACCGCCGCCTGGAGCCTGGGCGGCGCAGCGGTCGCGCCCACGGGCAAGGGCTTGAGCGAGATGGGCACGCAGACCACGGTGTTCGGCATCGTCGCGCTGGTGATGTATTCGCTGATCGGCACCGAGTTCGTCACCCCGTTGACGGCTGCCGCGCGACGGCCGGCACGCGACGTGCCGCGCGCGATGTTCGTCGGGCTGACCGTGGTGACGTTGGCCAACCTGGCCTTCTGCCTGGCCGCGGTGGTGGCGGTGGGCCGGTCCAAGCTGGGCGAAAGTCCGCTGCCGCACCTCGACGTGGTGCAGGCGGTGTTCGGCCCGGGAGCACGGCTGCTCTTTGCGGCGGTCGTGATCACGGCCACCGCCAGCCTGCTCAACATGGTGCTCGGCGCGGTGCCGCGCATGCTGATGGAGATGGCCCGGGCCGGCGAGGCCTTCCCGATCCTGGCGCGCAGCAACCGCCGCGGCGCGCCCTGGGTGGCCACGCTCTTTGTCGCCGCGCTGCCGCTGGTGGGGCTGGCCTGGGCCGGTGGTGACGCGGGGCGCATCGTGCCGCTGCTGGTGGCCGCGGCGGGCGCCTGGCTGGTGTCGTACATGGTGGCGCATGTGGCGCTGCTGGTGCTGCGCCGGCGTGCGCCGGCGGCAGCGAGGCCCTGGCGCTCGCCGTGGGCGCCGCTGCCACAGCTGCTGGCCATCGCCGGCATGGCTTGGGTGATCGCCCACGCGGCGCCGGCACCCGAACTCGAGCGCCCGGTGTTCATCGCGCTGGCTGCAGTGCTCGGTCTGGTGCTGGCGGTGGCTACCATCTGGGTCCGCGTGGTGATGCAGCGGCCGCTTTTCGGTGCCACGTCGATCGATGCAAGCGGGGGTTAACCCAGGCCGATGTTTGCCAATTCGTGATATCGGTGCCGAGGGGCGGTCCACAGAATGCGCAGCGATCGCAGTCCCAACCGGCGTTGCGCGATGGTGCAGGAGGAGTTCGTGATGCAAGGACGAGTCGCCCCTGGAATTGCCCCTGAAATTGGCCCCCGCTACCGGCGGCCTGTGCGCCGCCGTGCTGCTGGCCTGTGCGGGCTTCAGCCTGACCGGCGAGGCCGTGGCTGCCAGCCCGACCAAGGCCCCGACGGCCAGGGTGGTGCCGCCCGAACTGGCGGCCGAAACCCTGGGCGGCAGCACGCTGGCCGGCGCCACGACCGAGCGGATCTACGTTGCCGACGTGATGATTGCCAACATCGCCGACGGCCGTCTGCGCGTGTTCGACGCCCGCGCCGGCAAGCTGCTGGGCATGGTCAACACCGGGTTTGCCGGCAACTTCGCGCTCAGCGCCAAGGCCGACGAGATCTACATCGCGACCACCTACCACAGCCGCGGTGGCCGCGGCGAACGGGTCGACGTACTGGAGGTCTGGGACGCGCAGACCCTGGCCTTCAAGCACGAGGTGCTGCTGCCGACCAAGCGCGCGCAGACACTGAACTACCGCGGCCTGGTCAACCCGACCGGCAACGGCCGCTTCGTGCTGGTGCAGAACGCCACGCCGGCGACGTCGATCACGGTCGTCGATCTGGCCGAGAAGAAGGTGGCCATCGAGATCCCCACGCCCGGCTGCTGGGGTTCGATGCCGTCGAGCACGCACCCGACGCGGTTCTCGATGTTGTGCGGTGACGGCAAGGTGGCCACGGTCACGCTCGACGAGCGTGGCCAGGTGGCCGACCGCCAGCTCAGCGAAAAGCTCTTCGACGCCGATCAGGACGCCTGGTTTCACACCGCCGAGCGGAT
This sequence comes from Rubrivivax sp., assembly GCA_031408155.1. GTDB lineage: Bacteria > Pseudomonadota > Gammaproteobacteria > Burkholderiales > Burkholderiaceae_C > Rubrivivax. The sequence continues at coordinate 5,075 of JANOJJ010000182.1, read as the reverse complement.
CGGCGATCGCTGGTTCTTCATGTCCTTCAAGGGCCTGCTGACCGAGCTCGACCTGTCGGGTGCGGTGGCGCAGCAAAAGGCGCAGCGCTCGATCGTTGGCGCGGCCGACCAGAAGAAGGGCTGGCGCCCGGGTGGCTACCAGGCCTTTGCGGTGCACCCCGGCGGCCGCTGGGCCGTGGTGTCGATGCACGACCAGGGCCGCGAAGGCTCGCACAAGATGCCGGCCAAACAGCTGTGGACGATCGACCTAGACAGCGGCAAGCGCGTTTCAACGGCGCCCGGCCAGGGCACCGCGTCGATCACGTTCTCGAAAAGCGGGCAACGCCTGCAGGCGCTGGATGGGGTGACCGGTTCGCTGCGGGTGTGGGACTGGTCCGACGGCGGCAAGCTCAAGCCGGTATCGGTTGTCAAGCCGGCGGGGCAGGCGGCGCTGCATCTTGAATCGCATGATTGAGGCCATCGCGCTCGATCCGCTGCTGGTGTGGATCGCGCTGGCCGCGATCGCCACGCTGCTGGCGCATGCCGCGATCACCAAGGCCGGCGACCGCGACCTGTTCGAACAGCACCTGGCGGCGTATGGCGTGCCGCAGGCACTGACTGGCGTGATGGCGGTGCTGCTGCCGGCCGCCGAGGCCGCCCTTGCGCTGGCGCTGTTGACACCTTGGCGCGCCATCGGTGCTCTCGGTGCTGCCGTCTTGTTGCTGGGTTATGCCGCGGCCATGGCCTGGCACCGCGCGCAGGGCCATGCGCTGGACTGCGGCTGCGGGGGTGAACCGCTGCCGCTGTCGTGGGCGCTGGTGGCGCGCAACGGCGTGCTGGTTGCGCTGGCCCTGGCCGCGGCCGCGCCGATGACGTCGCGTGCGCTGCTGCTGGCCGACTTTCTCGTCATCGCCGGTGCGCTGCTGCTGGGCACCTTGTTGTTCGCCACGCTGCATCAGGTGCTGCGCCAGCGCGCGGGCCTGCGTGCCCGGACCGCGCTTGACCGGAGTTGAACCCATGGACGCGCTGACCGTCTCCGTCGTCTTGCTGTGGCTGGCCGTGATCGCGCTGGGCGTGATGCTGTGGGCCTTGTCGCGCCAGGTGGGTGTACTGTTCGAACGGGTGGCGCCCATGGGCGCGCTGGTCACCGACGCCGGCCCCGCGGTGGGCCAGCCATCGCCGAGCTTTGCGCTGCGCGGCATCCAGTCCGAAGCGGTGACGCTCGGCGGTACGACCGAGCGGCCGACGCTGCTGTTCTTCCTGTCGCCCACCTGCCCGGTGTGCAAGAAGCTGATCCCGGTGCTGAAGTCGCTGCTGCGTGATGAGCGGCGCCACCTGTCGGTGGTGCTGGCCAGCGACGGCGAACAGGCCGAGCACCTGCGCTTCGTCACCGACCAGGGCTTGCAGGCCATGCCCTACGTGCTGTCGACCGAACTCGGCATGAGCTACCGCGTGTCGCGCCTGCCCTATGCCGTGCTGCTGGACGCGCAGGGTGTGGTCAGCGCCAAGGGCCTGGTCAATTCGCGCGAGCAGCTCGACAGCCTGCTGAACGCGCACGACATGGGCACGTCCACGATCCAGCAGTATCTCGGCGGCAAAGCCGCCTGATGAACGGGAGCACGACCATGCGTTGGTTCTTCGACCTCGTCGACCGCATCACGCAATCCGCCGTACGGCAGGTGGCCCACAACCATGGCCGCCGAAGCCTGATCACGCGGCTCGGGGTGGCACTGGTCGGCGGCGCGGTGCTGCCGATGCTGCCGTTCGACCGCAGCGGCCAGTTCGGCAGCGCCCAGGCCGCAGGCGGCAAGACCAAGGCCAAGGCCGACCCGGCCGAGGACCCGGCCAAGTGCGAATACTGGCGCTACTGCGCCTTCGATGGTTACCTGTGCACCTGCTGCGGCGGCAGCCTGACCCGTTGTCCGCCAGGCACCGAGGCATCCAAGGTCTCGTGGGTGGGCACCTGCCTGAACCCGACGGACAAGCGCCAGAACCTGGTGTCGTACAACGACTGCTGCGGCAAGGCCTCGTGCGGCGAATGCCTGTGCAACAACAACGAGCGTGAACGCCCCGGCTACCGACTGGGGGTGCACAACGACATCAACTGGTGCATGGCCAATACCAGTTCGATGTTCCACTGCACCACGTCGATCATCGTCGGCGTGGCCTGAGCATGCGGCCTGGCCTGCGCCCCGTGACGATGGCCCTGCTCGCCGTTGCCGCCAGTGCGGCCGCGGCCGACGGTGCCGCACTGTTCGCCCAGCATTGCGCGGCCTGCCACCAGGCCGACGGCGCCGGCACGGTCGGTCTTGCGCCATCGCTCAAGGGTGAGCACTGGTCCAGGCTGGCCGCCGACCGCGGCTACCTGCCCACGGTGCTGGTGCACGGCCTGTCGGGTGCGATCAAGCTCGGCACGCAGGTCTTCGTCGGCAGCATGCCGCCCTTCGGTGCGCAGCTCGATGACGGGGCGATCGCCGCGCTGGCCAGCCACGTGCGCAGGCTGCAGGGGGCGACAGGCGACCCGCCCTACAGCGCTGACGAGGTCAAGGCCGAGCGCGACAAGCCGGGCAACCCGCCGCAGTCACGCCTGCGGCGCGCGCTGGCGCTGGCGCTGGCGGGCTGACGCCATGTGGCGACTGCTGCCCGCTGTGCTGCTGGCCATGCTGATCGCCATAGCGCCGGGTGTCTGGGCGCCGAGTGCCTGGGCGTTGGGCGGCCAGACCATGGTGCTCGGCCGCATGGTGCCGGCGCGCGCCGACGCACCGGCGCTCGCTACCACCCACCACCCGCGCGCGAATTACGTGTTGCATTGCGCCGGCTGTCATGGCGTGGACGGCAGCGGCGTGAAGACCGCTTACGTGCCCGACCTGCGGCGCCTGGGCGACTTCCTGCGCATCGACGGTGGGCGCGAATTCGTGATCAAGGTGCCCGGCGTGATGGGCTCAGGGCTGAACGACGTGCAGGTCGCCGAGGTCACCAACTGGCTGCTTGCGACGCTGGCGCGTGGCTCGGTGCCGGCGGGGCACCAGCCCTTCGACGGCGCCGAGGTGACCCGCGCCCGGGCGCAGCCGCTGATCGACGTGGCAGCCGTTCGGCACCGTCTGGTGGAGCTGGCCCGCGCCCAGCGCGTTCCGATCGACTGATTCATTCACAGCCGCAAGTGGCGTCTTCAGGGCGCCCAGAGGAGGATCCATGAAGCGATTGACCTGCATCGCCACCGCCACGTGGCTGCTAATGGCAGCAGCCGGCACGGCAACCGCGGCCACCGAGGCCCAGGCCCAGGCCCTGGGCAAGGACCTGACGCCGCTGGGTGCCGAGCGCGGCGCCAACAAGGACGGCTCGATCCCGGCCTGGACCGGCGGCGACGCCAAGGCGCCGGGCAGCTGGAAGCCTGGCCAGGCGCGGCCCGACCCCTATGCCGGCGACAAGCCCTTGTTCACCATCGACGCCAGCAGCGCCGAGCGCTACAAGGACCGCCTGACCGAGGGCCAGCTGGCGCTGCTGAAGTCGCTCAAGGGCTACCGGATGGACGTCTACCCGACGCGGCGCAGCTGCGGCTACCCGCAGGCGGTGTACGACAACACGCGCAAGAACGCCACCGGCGCCAGGCTGGCGGCCAATGGCGTCGACCTCGGCTCGGCGGTCAGTGGCGGGATCCCGTTCCCGATCCCGGGCAATGGCGCCGAGGCGATGTGGAACTACAAGATGCACTGGGTCGGTGAAGGTCGCATCGAACGTTATTCGACGGTCTTCTCGTCGCCCGGCGACGGCAAGTTCGTGCCCCTGGTGCAGGATCAGTGGACCGCCACGCCGCTGGGCAACCTGGCGGGCAAGCCCTCGTCCGACAACGAAGGCCAGGAATGGCTGGTGCTCAACGAGGTGGTGACACCGGCCGCGCGCACCGGCGAGATCATCCTCATCCACTACTACCAGGCCAAGGACAACGACGCCTGGCTGTACTTCCCCGGCCAACGCCGGGTCCGCCGTGCGCCCACGTTCGCCTACGACAACCCGGTGCCGGGCTACGAGAACCTGCTGGCGGTGGACCAGTACCCGAGGTTCGGCGGCCGGCTCGACCGCTACGACTGGAAGCTGGTCGGCAAGCAGGAACTGATCATTCCGTACAACACCTACCGCTTCAACAACCAGGACGCCAAGCTGGCCGATGTCTTCGGCGCCGACTACCCCAAGCGCGAGCTGATCCGCTACGAAGCCCACCGGGTCTGGAAGATCGAGGCCAGCGTCAAGGCCGGCCAGCGCCACCAGTTCCCCAAGCGCGTGATCTACCTCGATGAAGATTCCTGGATGATGGTGGCGGCCGACAACTACGACGCGCAAGGCAAGGTCTGGCGCGTGCAGGAGAGCTATCCCTACGTGGCCTGGGAGCTTCCGGCCTGCGTGTACCAGGGCTACATCGTCTACGACCTGAACGTGGGCCGCTACATGGCCGACAACATGCCGCAGGAAGGCAAGGTCGATTGGCTGGCCGGCCGCGAAGGGCGCATCGACATGAAGCGTTTCAACGCCGACGAACTGCGTCGCGCGGGTTCGCGCTGATCGACTGGAGCTACCCATGAACGACTTCACCTCCCGCACGCTGATCGCCGCCGCCGCCCTGGCGGTGCTGACCCCGGCCCAAGCCGTACGCACCACCACCGACGGTGGCACCGAGATCGACTTCAGTTCCACGCTGTCGCTGGGCGGCCAGTGGCGGCTGGGCAAGCCGCTGCGCAGCACCGTCGGCAACGACAACGGCGGCGACGTGCCGACCGGCGCGCCGCTGGGCTCGCTGCTCAATGGCGCGGGCTCCGACGCCGCGGCCAACCCCGACTTCAACTTCCTCAACGGCGACGACGGCAACCTCAACTACAAACGTGGCGACATGGTGTCGGCCGCGCTCAAGGGCACGCATGATTTCGGGCTCAAGACCACCGACGGCTGGCGCGCACTGGCGCGCGCCACCTGGGTGCAGGACTTCAAGGCCGACGACACCCGCCGTACGCCGCTGTCGAGCGAAGCCAGGAAGATCGCGGTGCACAACTTCACCCTGCTCGACGCCTGGGTGTCGAAGGACGTCAAGCTCTTGAGCGAGCGCA
>JANOJJ010000051.1:0-3422 GCA_031408155.1 Rubrivivax sp. | reverse complement strand
CCTGCCTTTTCCTACGACGTCACCGACGCCGACTTCGAAGCCACCGTGGTCGAGCGCTCGATGGAGCTCCCGGTGCTGCTCGACTGCTGGGCACCCTGGTGCGGCCCCTGCAAGTCGCTCACGCCGATCCTCGAAAAGCTGGCACAAGCCTACGGCGGGCAGTTCGTGCTGGCCAAGCTCGACTCCGACGCTTGCCCCGGGGTGGCGCAGGCGCTGCAGCTGCGAAGCATCCCGCACGTGTTTCTGCTCAAGGGTGGCCAGGTGGTGGACCAGTTCACCGGCGCCCAGACCGAAGGCCAGGTGCGCGCCTTTCTCGACCGCCACGTCAAGCCCGAGGTGTCGCCGCTGGACCAACTGCGCGAGCAGGCCACCGCTGCCGACCCCGACGCAGCCGAAGCGTTGCTGCGCCAGGCACTGGCGCTGCAGCCCGGCCATCTGGACGTGACGCTCGATCTGGCCGATCTGCTGATCGCACGCGCTGCGCTCGACGACGCGAAGACGCTGCTCGAGCGCATCGTCACCGGGTCGCGCAATGATCGACATGCGGCGCTGCTCAAGCGCATCGAACTCGCGCGCAATAGGCCGCAGGGCGACCCGCAGGCGTTGGCCGCACGCGTCGCAGCCAACCCGAAGGACTTCGAGGCCCGCTTCGCGCTGGCGGCATTGCTGGTCTACGAGGGCGAATTCGACGCCGCCTTCGATCAGTTGCTCGAGGTGGTGCTGCGCGACAAGGCCGAGTGGCGTGAGAAGGCCCGCGTGCAGCTGGTCGAGTGGTTCGGCATCTGCGGTGATGCCCAGGCCGTGAGCCGCGGGCGGCGCTACCTGGGCATGTACCTCAATTGAACGACCTCAGCCGCGTGCGCCGAAGATGGCGCTGCCTACACGGACCAGGGTGGCACCTTGCGCGATCGCCGCCTCCAGGTCGGCGCTCATGCCCATCGACAGGGTGTCCAGCGTCAGGCCTCGTGCCTGCAGCAGCGCCAGCAGCTCAAGCAGGGCGCGGTGCGGGGCGCGCTGTGCCTGCGGATCCTGGGTCGGTTCAGGAATGGCCATCAGCCCGCGCAGTTGCACACGATCGGCCGGCAGCGCGGCGACTGCGTCAGCAAGCGCCGGCACTTCGGCAGGCGCAACACCGCTCTTGCTGCCCTGGCCGCTGATGTTGACCTGTAGGCACAACTGCAGCGGCGGCAGCCAAGCCGGTCGTTGTTCGGCCAGGCGCTGCGCGATCTTCAGCCGGTCCACCGTATGAACCCAATCGAAGGCTTCGGCGACGACACGCGTCTTGTTGCTCTGCAAGGGGCCGATCAGATGCCATTGCAGCTGGGCGCGCAGATCGGTCAGGGCCTCGATCTTGCCCAGCGCTTCTTGCACGTAGTTCTCGCCGAACGCCCGCTGGCCGGCGGCGTGGGCCTGGCGCACGGCAGCGGCCTCGAAGGTCTTGCTCACGGCCAGCAGCGTGACGCTGTTCTCGTTGCGACCAGCCGCCGTGCAGGCCTGGTGGATGCGCAGCCTGACTTGTTGCAGGTTGCTTGCGATGCTGCCCATAATCCCCCGACACCCCTTCGCGCGTTCCGGCGCACTGCATTCTCACCGCGCTTCGCGAGCGCCTTTTCCCATGGCGATGGACATCACCCAGCTGCTGGCCTTTTCCGTCAAGAACAAGGCCTCGGACCTGCACTTGTCAGCCGGCCTGCCGCCGATGATCCGGGTCCACGGCGACGTGCGCCGCATCAACGTCGATCCGCTGGACCACAAGTCGGTCCACGACATGGTGTACGACATCATGAACGACGCCCAGCGCAAGCACTACGAGGACACGCTGGAATGCGACTTCTCGTTCGAGATCCAGGGCCTGGCCCGCTTTCGCGTCAACGCCTTCAACCAGAACCGCGGTGCGGGCGCCGTGTTCCGCACCATCCCGAGCAAGATCCTCACGCTCGAGCAACTGGCCACGCCCAAGGTTTTTGCCGAGCTGTCGCTCAAGCCGCGCGGCATGGTGCTGTGCACCGGGCCCACCGGCTCGGGCAAGAGCACGACGCTGGCGGCGATGGTCAACCACCTCAACGAAAGCGAGTACGGTCATGTGCTGACGGTGGAAGACCCGATCGAATTCGTGCACGAGAGCAAGAAATGCCTGATCAACCAGCGCGAGGTCGGGCCGCACACGCTGAGCTTCGCCAATGCGCTGCGCTCGGCGCTGCGTGAGGACCCCGACGCCATCCTGGTCGGCGAGATGCGTGACCTGGAGACCATCCGCCTGGCGCTGACCGCTGCCGAGACCGGCCACCTGGTGTTCGGCACGCTACATACCAGCAGTGCGGCCAAGACCATCGACCGCGTGGTCGACGTCTTCCCGGCGGGCGAGAAGGAGATGGTGCGCGCGATGCTGTCCGAGTCGCTGGTGGCGGTGGTGTCGCAGACGCTGTGCAAGCTCAAGGACGGCTCGGGCCGCGTGGCTGCGCACGAGATCATGATCGCGACCTCGGCGATCAAGAACCTGATCCGAGAAAACAAGATCGCGCAGATGTATTCGTCGATCCAGACCGGCCAGAGCCTGGGCATGCAGACGCTGGACCAGAATCTCGCCGACCTGGTGCGCCGCAACGTGATTTCTGCAGCCGAGGCGCGCGGCAAGGCCAAGATTCCCGAGAATTTCCCAGGTTGAGGACACTTCATGGAACGCGACCAGGCCTCGAAATTCGTCAACGACCTGCTGCGGCTGATGGTCAGCCGCGGGGGCTCGGATCTCTTCCTGACGGCCGACTTCCCCCCTGCAATCAAGGTCGACGGCAAGATCACCAAGGTCAGTCCGCAGCCGCTGACTGGCCAGCACACGCTGCAGCTGGCGCGTTCGGTGATGAACGACAAGCAGGCTGCCGAGTTCGAGCGCACGAAGGAGTGCAACTTCGCCATCGCGCCCCAGGGCGTGGGGCGCTTTCGCGTCAACGCCTTTATCCAGCAAAGCCATGTCGGCCTGGTGTTCCGCACCATTCCGCAGACGCTGCCGACGATCGACTCGTTGAACCTGCCGGTCATCCTGAAGGAAGTGGCAATGACCAAGCGCGGGCTGGTCATCTTCGTCGGCGCCACCGGCTCGGGCAAGAGCACGTCGCTGGCGGCGATGGTCGACTTCCGCAACGAGAACAGCTTCGGCCACATCATCACGATCGAGGACCCGGTGGAGTTCGTGCATCCGCACAAGAACTGCATCGTCACCCAGCGTGAAGTCGGCATCGACACCGACGGCTGGACGATCGCGCTGAAGAACACGCTGCGCCAGGCGCCCGACGTGATCCTGATGGGCGAGATCCGCGACCGCGAGACGATGGAACACGCGGTGGCTTTTGCCGAGACCGGCCACCTGTGCATGGCCACGCTGCATGCCAACAGCTCCAACCAGGCGCTCGATCGCATCATCAACT
>JANOJJ010000022.1:0-3185 GCA_031408155.1 Rubrivivax sp. | reverse complement strand
GAAGATCACCGGGTCGTTGTCGCGGATGCTCTGGATCAGCAGGCCCTTGGTGTCGTAGGGCGAGCTCGGGCACACCACCTTCAGGCCCGGGATGTGGGTGAACAGCGGGGTCAGCATCTGGCTGTGCTGCGCCGCGGCGCGAAAGCCCGCGCCGCACATCGCGCGGATCACGACCGGGGTCTGCGCCTTGCCGCCGAACATGTACTTGAACTTGGCGGCCCGGTTGAAGATCTGGTCGAAGCACACGCCCATGAAGTCGACGAACATCAACTCCGCCACCGGGCGCATGCCGCACGACGCCGCGCCGATGGCAGCGCCGATGTAGGCCGATTCACTCAAGGGTGTGTCCATCAGCCGGTCGCCATGCTTGGCGTACAGGCCCTTGGTGACGCCGAGCACACCGCCCCAGGCGTCGCGCTCGCCGTCGGCGCCGGCGCCGCCGACGATGTCTTCACCCCTCACGATCACCGACGGGTCGCGGGCCATCTCCTGGTCCAGCGCCTCGTTGATCGCCTGTTTCATGCTGATCTTGCGTGCCATGGTCGGGTCTCCTCAATACGAAACGTAGACGTCGGTGGTCAGGTCGGCGGCGGTGGGCAGCGGTGCGGCCTTGGCCTCGCTGACCGCACGCTCGATCAGCGCCAGCACATCGTGGTCGATGGCGGTCAACTCGGCGGCGGCCAGCACGCCGGCCGCCGTGACCGCGGCGGCAAATTTCTTCAGGCAATCGTGGTTGGCGCGGATGTCGTCGAGCTCGCCCGTACCGCGGTAGGTTTGCGCGTCACCCTCGAAGTGGCCATGGAAGCGCACCATCTTGCATTCCAGCAGCGCCGGCCCGCCGCCCTTGCGCGCGCGGTCGATGATCTCGCCGGCGGCCTCGTGCACGGCGAAGAAATCGGTGCCATCAACCGTGACACCGGGCAGGCCGAAGCCCGAGGCGCGGTCGACGTAGCTGTCGACGGCGGTTCCGTAGTCGCGCGATGTGCTTTCGGCATAGCCGTTGTTCTCGACCACGAAGATCACCGGCAGGTTCCACACCGCAGCCAGGTTCAGGCTCTCGAGGAAGGTGCCCTGGTTGCTGGCGCCGTCGCCGACGAAGCTGATGGCCACCTCGGCCTTGCCGCGGAACTTGGCCGCCAGCGCCGCGCCACAGGCCAGCGGCGCGCCGGCACCGAGGATGCCGTTGGCCCCCATCATGCCCTTGTGCAGGTCGGCGATGTGCATCGAGCCGCCCTTGCCCTCGCAGCTGCCACCCTTCTTGCCGTAGATCTCCTTCATCATCGCCAGCACGTCGACCCCCTTGGCGATGCAGTGGCCGTGGCCGCGGTGGGTGCTGGCGATGCGGTCGCCATGACCCAGGTGCATCATGATCCCGGTGCCGGCGGCCTCTTCGCCGGCATACAGGTGCACGAAGCCGGGGATGTCGCCGCGGCCGAAGTCGATGTGCAGCCTCTCCTCGAATTCGCGGATCGTGCGCATCGTGCGGTAGGCCTGGAGCAATTGCTCCTTTGATTGCGGGAACGGGTTGCCTGCCATGGGGTTGTCTCCTCGGGTCGGTCAGGGGTGGGGGAAAGTGCGGAGCAGCCCGTCGCGGGCGGCCAGCGCCATGCAACGGGCCACGTCCAGCGTGAAGAAGGCGTTCTCGCGCAGCGCCACGGTCACGCGTTGGCCGGTCTCGAAGGCCAGCTCGCGTTCGCCGTCCAGCGCCACGGTGCCGGCACTCAGCGCCACGGTCAGCGGCTCGCCGGCCACCATGCGCTGCCAGCCGGCAATCGGGACCGGCCGGATCAGGCCGGGCGCGATGGGGGCGAGCAGCACGGTCAGCGCGCCGCTGGCGTCGGCCGCCAGCTGCACCGCCAGGCCGCCGGGCTCGCGTCGGCCCACCGGCTGCAACAGGCCGCCGATCGACGACAGGCCGATCGCTTCGGGCTCGGCGAACGCCAGGTACGCGGCGAACAACGAACTGGTCTTCCACAAGGCGCGTGCACCGACGCTGCGGTCGTGCGTGATCACCACGTCGACGATCGCAACGTCACGTTGCGCGGGCGTCGATGCGACGGGCGTGCTGAACTGTACTACGAGCAGCTAGATGGCCACCAGCGCCTCCGCCGCAGCGAAGCGGCCGCTGGCATACAGGCCGATGGCCAGGCCGGTGATGGTGGGTTCGCGCAGTTCGGGGAAGGCGTTGTTGGTGCCGCTGGACAGGCCGGCGATGGGCGGCGGGTCGGCGCCGTCGCACAGCTCGCGCACCACCGCGCGGTGGGTGCCGTCGCCGCCCAGCACCACGATCGCGGCCACGCCGGCGCGCTGCAGCAGCCGCGTGGCGGCGAAGGTGTCCTCCACCGTGGACGTGGGCTCCATGTCGAGCCACTCGACCGCTGGCAGCCCGGCGGCGCCACGGCGCAAGTGACGTTCCAGCAGGGCGCGAATGCCGCCGCGGTCGGGCATCAGCAGCGCGCGTTGCACACCGGCGGCGTGCGCTGCCTGCAGCATGCGCAGCACGATGTTGACGCGGTCGGTGATCTGCAGGTTGCCGGCGTTGGCGACCACGCGCCGGATGTCGCGCGCCGACACCGGGTTGGCCACGACGCCGATGCACGGGCCGGCCGAGCGGGAGGGCGGGGCGGAGGTCACCTCTGCCCTCGCGCAAGTCCCAGGCCAGGTCTGCTGCGGCGAGCGCGCACCAGTGACGCGAGGCCTAGCGCCGCGGGTAAGCCCGAGTCGATCGAGCTGTCACTGCAGAGACAGCTGTCACAGCCCTTGTCACACGCCATCGACGAGGGCGCTGCATCGCATACTCGCGCGATGGACCTCTGCATCGCCTGGCTGTCCACTCGCCGACGGCTGCGTGCGCTGGTCTCGGCGACCCTGGCGGCGCTGGCCGCCTGCTCCACGGCACCAGCGCCGGAGGTGGTGTTGCCCGAGGGCGCGTCTGGCAGCAGCGCCAAGCCGGGCTGGGCGCTGCATCGCTGGGCGGTGGCTGCCGCCAACCCGCTGGCCGCCGGGGCGGGCTACCAGGTGCTGCGCGCTGGCGGTACGGCGGTTGACGCCGCGGTGGCGGTGCAGATGGTGCTGGCGCTGGTCGAGCCGCAGTCCAGCGGCATAGGCGGCGGCGCGTTCCTGCTGCACTGGGACGGCCTGCGGCTGCGCGCCTGGGACGGCCGCGAGACCGCGCCGGCCGCGGT
>JANOJJ010000859.1:0-2065 GCA_031408155.1 Rubrivivax sp. | reverse complement strand
ACGGACTGTTCGTGCCTGGCGAGGAGCCGGAGCTCTGCGACGGCGCGCCCTGCCAGGGTCCAACCCGGCTGCGCTTTGCGCCTAGATTGGGCCCTTTCTGGGGCTCACGCGGGTGCGAGCGATTGCCTCTCAGCCTCTGAGCCGTGGCGGTGTCGGTCTTCGACCTCTTCAAGATCGGCATCGGCCCGAGCAGTAGCCACACCGTGGCGCCGATGCGGGCGGCGCGCCTGTTCGCGCGCCACCTCCATGCATCGAACGCAATGCGATCGCGTCGGTCAAGGTCATCAACGCCGCCCGCATGGCGTTGCGTGGCAACGGCACACACTTCGAGAGCCTGGACCAGGTCTTCAAGACCATGCGCGAGACAGGCGCCGACAGGATGACCAAGTACAAGGAAACCGCTCGCGGCGGCCTCGCGGTCAACATCGTCGAATGCTGATCAGTGGCCGCCGCTGGCGCGCTTCTTGACGTCGCGGCTCTCGATGATGATCAGCGCCTCGGCCAGCGTCTCGACCGACAGGCCTTGCCCGCGCAACTGTTCGAGGTACTTGACGGCCGCTTCCACCGTGTTCTTGGGCCCAGCTGCCGGTGCTGCCACCGCCGCCGGCGCAGGCGCATGGGTCGTGGCTACAAGCACCGGGGCGACTGCCAAAGGCGGCAGCGGGATCGGAACGGCGCCGGTGCTCTGGAGCAGGTAGTCGATCTCGGCCTGCTCGGCGTCTACCGCCGCTTCATGCGCCCGCTTGGCCTCGACCTCTCCGCCAAAGTTTTCCTTCGCGAACTTGGCCAGCTCGTAGCCGTCGCGCGTGTTCAGGAATTCGGTTTCGGCGTGGGCGGGGGGACCTGGATTGGACTTGTCGAAGAGCCAGGACTTCAACAGCGCAAAGGCGCTGAGCTTGCCTTTGCGTGGCGACCCTTCGTCTGCATCGTGAGCCATCGGCATGCTTTCTGGTGACACCGGCGTTTTACACCGGGACGCACGCTGCGTCGATCACGCAGGCATGCACCCCCGTCGGACCCCAAGTCCCGGCAGCCCACCGAGCTGCCTGACGGTCCTTCGAGATCAAGGTCCCGCGGCCTGCGATCACCCCATGTGCAGGCCGCCGTTGCAGGCCAGTTCGGCGCCGGTGGTGAAGCCGGAGTCATCGCCCGCCAGCCAGGCCACGATGGAGCCGATCTCTTCGGGCGTGCCCAGCCGCTTGACGGGAATGGTGCCGACGATCTTTTCGAGGATCTCGGGCTTGATCGCGCGGACCATCTCGGTGCCGATGTAGCCCGGGCTGACGGTGTTGACGGTCACGCCCTTGGACGCCATCTCCAACGCCAGTGCCATCGAAAATCCGTGCATGCCGGCCTTGGCTGCCGAGTAATTGGTTTGCCCAGCCTGACCCTTCGCACCGTTGACCGAGCTGATCTGGATGATCCGGCCCCAGCCTCTTTCCACCATGCCGGGCACGACTTGCTTGGTGACGTTGAACATACTGTTGAGGTTGGTGTCGATCACCGCCTTCCAGTCCTCTGGCGTCATTTTCAGGAACATGCGGTCGCGCGTGATGCCGGCGTTGTTGACCAGCACGTCGATGATGCCGTGCTCGGCCACTGCGGCCGAGAAGGCCTGTACCGTCGAGTCCCAGTCGGCCACGTTGCCAACCGACACGTGGAAGGTATAGCCCAGCGCCTTCTGCTCGTCGATCCACTTGACGTGGTCACGGCTCGGGCCGCAGCCGGCGATGACCTTGAGACCTTCCTTGGCCAGCCGTTGGCAGATCGCGGTTCCGATGCCACCCATGCCGCCTGTCACATATGCCACCTTCGTCATTGCTTGCTCCTGTGTGAGTTGCTTGTTGTCCGATAGATTGGTGCCGACGGCAGGCGCAGTCAACCGGGTTCGCCCGATGCCTGCGTCGCCGTCGACCCGGCAAGGGGCCGCTTCAGGCCTTGGCCTTGACGTAGCGCCCGGGCGCCGGCTCGATGGCCCTGTACTGGCGGTTGCCCGGGGTCTTGGGCGCTGCTACCAGCTTGCCGCCATGGTCGCGCAGCCAACCGGTCCAGTCGGGCCACCAAC
>JANOJJ010000836.1:0-4295 GCA_031408155.1 Rubrivivax sp. | reverse complement strand
CCGAAGGAGCCTTGCCATGAGTGCCGCACCATTCGTCGTCAAGTCGACCGACTATTCACAACCCTTGAACGTGGTCGGGGAGCACATCACCGTGCTGGCCGGCGGCGCGGCCACCGGTGGCTACGAGATCTTTCTGCAGGAAGGCCCGGCAGGAAGCGGTCCCATCCCGCATACCCATCCGTGGGATGAGACCTTCTTCGTGACCACGATGCGGCGGAAGACCCACAGGTAGCGTCCCAGCACCGAGGTCTCGTTCATCTGCCGGAAGGCATGCGTCTGGCCCTTGGGCTGACGCAGGATGTCCATGAACATGTCGCGGTTCAGGTCGTCGCGACGGAACGGGCCATCCATGACGTTGCGCGCGTTGTACAGGGCACGCAGCGTGCGTGAACTCAGGCCCTGCAGGCCCGGAGTCTGCTGGTAGACCAGAAAGGTCTCGAGGATGGCGTGCGGGTTGTTGGTATACAAGTCGTCGCGCGCCACTTCGAGCATGCCGCCGCGGTCGAGAAAGCGCGCATTGATCGGACGCATCGGTGCAGCCTCGCTGCCATTGACGCGCTCTTCGATGTTCATCAGCAGGATCTGGTTGAGCTGCGACACCGCCTTGGCCGCCCAGTAGTAGCGGTGCATCATCACTTCGGAACTGCGCTGTCCCTTGGTGGCCTTGAGGCCGAAACTCTCGGCCACCGCAGTCTGCAGGTCGAACACCAGGCGGTCTTCTCGTCGCCCGGCCACCAGGTGCAGGCGCGCGCGGATCAGCTTGAGCACGCCTTCGTGCCTGCGCAGCTGGCTGGCCTCGAACGGGGTGACCAGCCCCTTGGCCGCCAACTCGGCCCAGGTGCGGCCGAGTCCGGCGGCGCGCGCGACCCAGATCAGAACCTGCAGGTCGCGCAGGCCACCCGGACTCTCCTTGCAGTTGGGTTCGAGCGCGTACGGCGTGCCTTCGTACTTGACGTGGCGCTGCCGCATCTCGAGCGTCTTGGCGCGCAGGAAGGCCTTCGGGTCGAGTGCGGCGTCGGTGGCCTGGCGAAACTGGTTGTACAGACGCCGCGCGCCGCACACCAGGCGGCTTTCGAGCAGGGCGGTCTGCACCGTCACGTCGCGCTGGGCCTCGGCCACGCATTCGGCCGCCGTGCGCACCGACCACCCGATGTCCAGGCCCATATCGAAGCAGGCGGTCAGGAAGCTGCCGACGACGTCCTGCGTCGTGTCTGCACCGTCCGCGCCCGTATCAGGCAGCAGGATCAGGACGTCGACGTCGGAATAGGGGAACAGTTCACCGCGGCCATAACCGCCCACCGCCACCAGCGCCGCACCCGCGGGCATCTGGCAACCTTGCCAGAGTTCGCACAGCGTGGCGTCGACATGGCGCGCCGTCGAGCGCAGCAGCCGCACGGCGCCCAGCGTGGTGGCGCGACCCGCGCTGAAGGCGTCCAGCAGGGCGGCCTTGCCGGCACGGAAGCGCTGCTTCAGATCGCCACGCTGCGCATCGGCGGTGCGGCCGTTCGCGGCGCGGCCGACATCGCCGGCGACGCCACCGTCACGACGCGGCGGCTGCGGGCACCGGCCGCGCTGCACCGCCGTAACCGGCGCTGGCGAAGGCCGGCGCCGAAGGACTGCCAGCCGACAGGGTCAGCACCTCGTAGCCGGACTCGGTGACGAGCACCGTGTGCTCCCACTGCGCCGACAGCGAACGGTCGCGCGTGACGATGGTCCAGCCGTCGTAGGGGCGGCCGCCCTTGCGGTCTTCCTTGATGTCGCGCCGGCCGGCGTTGATCATCGGCTCGATCGTGAAGATCATGCCCGCAACCAGTTCATCCAACGTGCCCGGGCGCCCGTAGTGCAGCACCTGCGGCTCTTCGTGGAAGCGCGCGCCGACACCATGGCCGCAGAACTCGCGCACCACCGAATACCCCGCGTGTTCGGCAAACGACTGGATCGCGTGGCCGATGTCGCCCAGCCGCGCGCCCGGCCTGACCTTGACGATGCCCTTCCACATCGCCTCGAAGGTGATCTGGCACAGCCGCCGGGCGGCGATGCTGGCGTCTCCGATCACGTACATGCGGCTGTTGTCGCCATGCCAGCCGTTCTTGATGACGGTGACGTCGACGTTGAGGATGTCGCCGTTCTTCAGCGGCCGATCGTCGGGAATGCCGTGACAGACCACGTCGTTGACCGACGTGCACAGCGACGCCGGATAAGCCGGATAACCCGGCGGTTGGTAGCCCAGCGTGGCCGGCACGCCGCCTTGCAAGTTCACCATGTGCTGGTGCGCCAGACGGTCGATTTCCTTGGTCGTGACGCCGGCCCTGATGTGCAGCGTGAGCAGGTCCAGCACCTCGGAGGCCAGGCGCCCGGCCAGGCGCATGCCCTCGATGTCTGCGGCTGTCTTGATCGTGATGCTCATGCCGGAATTATCCCATCGCAACCTTAGAATCCGGCCCTCGCTTGACCCTGCCGGGATCTCATGTTGCCGTCGCCCCTGCATCTGAAGCACTTCGAGGGCGGCGATGCCCTCGCAGCCTTCCGCGCCCAGGCCTTGCTCGGCCGCCTGCAGACCGCTTGCCCACGGGTGGTCTCGGTGGCGGCGCGATTCGTGCACTGGGCGGCGTTCGACAGCGCGCCCGGATCCGCCGCCGTCGACAAGCTGGCTGCCCTGCTGAGTTGCGGCCCCGGTCATCACGGCGCAGCGGCCGGTGAGCTGATCGTCGTGATGCCGCGCCTAGGCACGGTCTCGCCCTGGGCCAGCAAGGCC
Source organism: Rubrivivax sp. (assembly GCA_031408155.1). Taxonomy (GTDB): domain Bacteria; phylum Pseudomonadota; class Gammaproteobacteria; order Burkholderiales; family Burkholderiaceae_C; genus Rubrivivax. Next base: position 1,540 of record JANOJJ010000836.1, on the reverse strand, counting down.
AGCGACATCGCGCGCAACTGCGGCCTGAGCCTGCACCGCGTCGAACGCGTCGTCGAGTACAGGCTGGCCCTCGAAAGGCGCATGCTGGCATCGGCCAGGCCCTTGTCGGCCGACGAACGGGCCACGCTGGCGGTGCTGCTGCACGACCGCATGACCGAGCGTGTCGCGTTCGAGCGCGAAGCCGCGGCGCAGCTGTTCGATCTTCAGCCTGCGCCGCCGCTGGTGCAGGTCGACGTCATCGGGCGCGGTCGCCTGGCACTGCAGCAGGCCAACGTCGAGTCCGGCCTGGCGCTGGCCGACGACGAGATCGACTACCTGGTCGACGCCTTCCGTGGCCTGCAGCGCAATCCGACCGACGTCGAGCTGATGATGTTCGCCCAGGCTAACAGCGAACATTGCCGGCACAAGATCTTCAATGCCGACTTCACGATCGACGGTGTGGTGCAGCCGCAGTCGATGTTCGGCATGATCCGTCATACCGAGCGGACCAGCCCGCAGCACAGCATCGTGGCCTACAGCGACAACGCCGCGGTGATGCAAGGTGGTGTGGTCGAACGTTGGCTGCCCGAGGGCTGGACCAACGCCCCGAAGTACGGCGCAAGGCACGAGACGGTGCACGTGCTGATGAAGGTCGAGACGCACAACCACCCGACCGCGATCTCACCCTTCGCGGGTGCTGCCACCGGGGCCGGCGGCGAGATCCGCGACGAAGGCGCGACCGGCCGCGGCGCGCGGCCCAAGGCCGGCCTGACGGGCTTCTCGGTCAGCCACCTGCACCTGCCGGGAACGGACGAGCCGTGGGAGCAGCGGCCGGTCGGCAAGCCGGCGCACATCGCCAGTCCGCTGCAGATCATGATCGACGCTCCGCTCGGCGGCGCGGCCTTCAACAACGAGTTCGGCCGGCCCAATCTGGGCGGCTATTTCCGCGTCTTCGAGCAGGACGTGGCCGGCGTTCGTCGCGGCTATCACAAGCCGATCATGATCGCCGGCGGGCTGGGCACGATCAGTGCCGGGCAGACGCACAAGCTGCCCTTTCCCGCCGGCACCCTGCTGCTGCAGCTGGGCGGCCCCGGCATGCGCATCGGCATGGGTGGCGGCGCGGCCAGCTCGATGGCCGCCGGCAGCAACACGGCGGCGCTGGACTTCGACTCGGTGCAGCGCGGCAACCCCGAGATCCAGCGCCGCGCGCAGGAGGTCATCAACCACTGCTGGGCGCTGGGACAGACGAACCCGGTGCTCGCCATCCACGACGTGGGTGCGGGTGGCATCAGCAACGCATTGCCCGAACTGGTGCACGGCGCCGGCAAGGGCGCCACCTTCGACCTGCGGCGCGTGCCGCTGGAAGAAAGCGGGCTGGCGCCGAGGGAGATCTGGTGCAACGAGAGCCAGGAGCGCTATGTGCTGGCCATCGCGCCCGATCTGTTGCCGCTGTTCGAGCAGATGTGCCAGCGCGAGCGTTGCCCGTTCGCCATCGTCGGCGTGGCCAGCACCGATCGGTCGCTGATCCTCGAGGACGGCGAGGCGGGCGAGCGCGTCATCG
>JANOJJ010000797.1:0-2856 GCA_031408155.1 Rubrivivax sp. | reverse complement strand
CTGCAGATCGCCGATCTTGCGTCCGGTCGCCACTGGCACCCTCTCGACGGCATCGCCGGTGATCTTGAAGACGATTTTCTGGCCGTCCCGCTCGGCAAGCACTTTGGGGTTGACCGCAAGCACCGGTTTCTGGTCCTCGGCCGTTGCCGGCCGCGACAGAAAGCTCACCTTGGCACTCATCTCCGGCAGGATGCGGGAGTCGAGCGCCTCGAAGCGGATCTTGGTCATCACGGTGGCCTTGGCGCGGTCAACGGTAGGCACGATGCGCGAGACACTGCCACGCAGGCGCAGCTCGGGCAAGGCGTCGAGCGAAATCTCGACCGGCTGTTCGGGCCGCAGCTTGCCGACATTGGCCTCGGCCACGTCGGCCTCGACCTCCAGCGTGCCCATGTCGGCCATGGTCACGACGGCGCCCGAAGTGCCGGCCGCGCTGGAAAACGGCGTGATCATGTCGCCCACGTTGGCGTTCTTGACCAGCACCACGCCGTCGAAAGGCGCGCGCACCTCGGTGTTGTCGCGGTTGACCTGCTGCGCCCTGAGCTGCGCGCGCGCCTGCGCCTGGCCGGCCTGTGCCGACGCGATGCCGGCCTGGGCCGACGCCGTCGACGCGCGCGCCGCATCGACGCGGCGCCGCGCGGCGTCCACCGCCTGCGGCGAAACGAAGCCCTGCTGCTCCAGGCTCAGTGCGCGCTGCAATTCGGCGTCGGCGTTGCCCAGTTCGACCTCGGCCTGGCGCACCTGGGCCTGGGCCTGCATCTGCCCGGCCCGGGCCTGGGCCAGTGCGGCATCGGCTGCTGCGATGGCGGCCTGCACATCGGCGGCATCGAGCCGGGCGATCAGGTCGCCGGCCTTGAGCACGCTGCCTTCACGCACCTTGAGTTCGACCACGCGCCCGGTGGCCTTGGACGCCACCGAGGCGCGCCGCTGCGCGACCACGTAGCCCGATGCGGTGAGCTGCGCGTAGCGCGCCGACGGGTAGGCCGTCATCACGCCGCTGGCCTGCACCTCGCTCTTGCGCGGCAGCAGCAGGGTGACCCCCAGCGCCACCGCCAGCAGCGATGCCAGCAGCCAGGGCCAGCGCCGACGACGCCGTCGGATGGGCGTGGCGCGATCGTTCTTCAGCGACGTCAGGTTGGGTTTTGGCGGCTCGGAATCGGTCATGGCCCTGAGCTTAGATGGACTCGGTGGCAGCACCGATGACAGCGCCACCCAGGCACACCTGGCCGTCGTACAGAACGGCCGACTGACCCGGCGTCACGGCCCATTGCGCCTGCTCGAACTGCAACTCGAAGCCGGTCGCCGTGGGCGCGAAGCGGCACCGCGCATCGGCCTGCCGGTAGCGCGTCTTGGCGGCCAGCGCGCCGGCTGCCGGCGGCGTGCCGGCGATCCAACTGCAGTCATCGGCGCGCAGCGCCTGCGACAGCAGCCAGGGGTGGTCATGCCCTTGCACCACGCGCAGCACATTGCTGTCGAGCTCCTTGCGTGCCACGTACCAGGGCTCGTGCTCGCCGCCGCCGCTCTTGACGCCACCGATGCCCAGGCCCTGGCGCTGGCCGAGCGTGTAGAAGCTCAGGCCGACGTGACGCCCGAGTTCGCGGCCGCGCTCGTCGAGCATGGGTCCGGGCAGATGCTGCACGTAGCGGCCGAGAAACTCGCGGAACGGCCGCTCGCCGATGAAGCAGATGCCGGTCGAGTCCTTCTTCGTCGCATTCGGCAGGCCGATCTCGGCCGCGATGCGGCGCACGTCGGTCTTGAGCAGTTCGCCGATCGGGAACAGCGCCTTGCTCAGCTGCGCCTGCGTCAGCCGGTGCAGAAAGTAGCTCTGGTCCTTGGCCGGGTCGAGGCCCTTGAGCAGCTCGAAGCGGCCGTCGGATTGACGAATCCTCGCGTAATGCCCGGTCGCCATCTTCTGCGCCCCGAGCCGCATCGCGTGGTCCAGGAAAGCCTTGAACTTGATCTCGGCGTTGCACAGGACATCGGGGTTGGGCGTGCGGCCGGCCTCGGTTTCGCGCAGGAACTCGGCGAACACACGGTCCTTGTAGTCGGCCGCGAAGTTGACATGCTCGATCTCGATGCCGATCACGTCGGCCACCGCGGCGGCGTCGACGAAGTCGATGCTCGACGAACAGGTTTCGTCGTCGTCGTCTTCCCAGTTCTTCATGAAGATGCCGACCACGTCGTGGCCCTGCTGCTTGAGCAGCCAGGCGGTCAGCGCGGAATCGACCCCGCCGCTCAATCCCACCACCACGCGTTGCCGCTTGCCCATGGCCCAATTATCGAGGGCCAGGCTGGCCTGGCGCCGGGTGATCGCCGGAATGCCGTCAATGCGCCAGGATCTTGGACAGAAAGTCCCTCGTGCGTTCGGTCTTCGGGTTGTCGAAGAACTCGGCGGGCGAGTTCTGTTCGACGATCTGGCCCTGGTCCATGAAGATCACGCGGTCGGCCACCGCCTTGGCGAAACCCATTTCGTGCGTCACGCACAGCATCGTCATGCCGAGGCCGGCCAGCTCGGTCATGACGTCGAGCACTTCGTTGATCATCTCGGGGTCGAGTGCCGAGGTCGGCTCGTCGAACAGCATGATCTTGGGCGTCAGGCACAGCGCGCGCGCGATCGCCACGCGCTGCTGCTGGCCGCCCGACAGCTGCAGCGGGTACTTGTGTGCCTGCTCGGCAATGCGCACCCGTTCGAGTTGCGCCATGGCACGCGCCTCCGCGTCCTTCTTCGGCATCTTGCCGACCCACATCGGCGCCAGCGTCAGGTTTTCCAGCACGGTCAGGTGCGGGAACAGGTTGAACTGCTGGAACACCATGCCGACCTGGCGGCGCACGGCCTCGACCGCCTTGACATCGTCACGC
>JANOJJ010000761.1:0-4220 GCA_031408155.1 Rubrivivax sp. | reverse complement strand
ACCGTCGCGTAGCCGTATCGATCGGCTCGGGCCAGGCAGCCCCCGGCGGCCTGGACAAACGCGCGCCGGTTCGGCAAGCCGGTCAGAAAGTCGGTGTTGGACTGGTTGCGTAACAACTCGATCAGGCTGTCCCGCTCACGCTCGAGATGCTGGCGCTCGACCACCTGCGTACGCAAGGTCTGCACGGCGCCGATCACCGCTGCCATTTCATCGTTGAAGCGAGCCGGCGGCAACTCGACATCGAAGTCGTTGCGCGCCAACGCCTCGAGTGCCCGCGTGGTCCCGGCCAGCGGGTGCAGCACACGACGCTGCACGACCATCAGGCTGACCGCCAGCGTGCTCAGCAGCAGCACCGACGCGCCGGCGGCGAGCAGCAGTTCGTTGCGTGAGCGCTCGCGACCGGCCTGCGCCAGCGCGCCGGCCTCGGCCAGGAGTTCGTCGCGCAGCGCGATCAGGGTGTTCATGTCGGGCACGTAACGCGCGGCAAAGACGGCGCTGTCCATGCCGTAGCGACCGTCGGAGTCGCCCGCTGCAAGCACGGCGTCGACCAGCCTGCGTGCGTCCTGAAAGTAGCGCGCCTCCGAGCGAGCCCAGGCCTGCACGACCGTTCCCGCCTGGCCGGGCAGATGGACCCGCAGCGAGGCCAGGAAGCGCAATTCGTCGATACGGCCACGGGTACGTTCAATCTGCCGGCGCTCGAGCCCGGTGAAGGGGCGCTCGCCGGTCAGCGCGGCGGTGAAATGCGAGCCCAGCAAGTCGGCGTATTCGCGCAGCTCGGCGACCTTGCGGGCGCTCTGCACGGCGTCGCCCAGCACGGGGTAGGCCTGCTGGGCCTCGTTGGCCAGCAGCGCGATCGCCGGCGCCAGCGTCGGTACCACCGCCACCATGGCGTCGACGGCGCCCGACAACTCGCTGCTGCTGCGTTCGGGTTTGGGCCGACGGCCGACGCCGTCGACCAGCGCCCGGGCTTCGCGCAACACCAGCCGGCCCTGCGCAAAACGTTCGGCAGCGTCAAGCCTGGCAGCGTCGCGACCGGCCATGGACAGCACGCGCGCCAGCGCATCGAAGCTGTCATCGGTGCGCTGCCGGGCTTCGGCCAGGTCCTGCAGCCGCGCTGGCGGCGTGGGCCAGGTGCTGCCGAGTACGCCGTTGGCCGGACCGCGCTCGCGCGACACCATCTCGGCCCCGCGCAAGGCCAGCCGCAGGTGCTCGACCGCCTGGATGGCCGCGTCCGCCTGCACGTAGTCGCGCCATTCGACCAGCGCCACACGCGCCACCAAGGCTGCAACGGCCAGCGTCAGCAACACGGCCAGCAGGCGCAGCAGGGAACTCAGCGACATCGAGACCTCATGACCCGGATCCTGACCGCCCTGCCAGGCAAGTCAGATCGTGGCTCGCAACTGCTGCGCGAGCCAGCCCGGCGCGGTCGCTCATGTGCGCAGCAGCAGGCACACCGCGCGCGCCTCGATGGCCCGGCCCTCGCCCACCGGGCCCATCGTCTCGGCCGTCTTGGCCTTGACGTTGACGGCATCGGGCGCCAGCTGCAGCGCCTGCCCGATGCGTTCGCACATGGCCGGCAGATGCGAAGCCAGTTTCGGCGCCTGGGCGATGATGGTGGCGTCCACGTTCACCAGTTCGCAGCCGGCCGCACGCACGCGGCGTGCCGCCTCGATCAGTAGCGCCATCGAATCGGCGCCACCAAAGGCCGGGTCGGTGTCGGCAAAGTGGCGCCCGATATCGCCCAGCGCGGCCGCGCCCAGCAGCGCGTCGGTGATTGCGTGCAACAAGGCGTCGGCGTCGCTGTGGCCGCACAGGCCATGGCTGTGCGGGATGGTCACGCCGCCCAGCACGAGCGGCCTGCCGGCGACGAGCGGGTGCGTGTCCCAGCCCTCACCGATGCGCAGGTTCAGCAGAGGATTCAGGTTCATCGTGTTGCCAACAGCCGTTCGGCCAGGGCCAGGTCGGCCGGCCAGGTGACCTTGAGATTTTCCCACTCGCCGGGCACCAGCAGCGGGCGCCGGCCCAGCGCTTCGACGGCACTGGCCTCGTCGGTCACCTGCATGCCAGCGCTCGCCAAGGCCTGCTGCAGCAGAGCCAGGCGGAACATCTGCGGTGTCTGCGCCGCCCACAGGCCCTGCCGCGACAGGGTCAGCAGCACATGACCGTCGTGCTCGCGCTTGAGTGTGTCCGACAGCGGCACCGCCAGCAGGCCGCCGACCTCGTCACCGGCGCAGGCGCTGATCAACCGCTCGACCCAGGCCGGCCGCAACAGACAGCGCGCGCGGCGTCGTGCACCAGCACCCAGTCGTGGTCGGTCGCGCCGCGCTCGCGCAGCGCGACCAGCCCGTTGGCCACGGTCTGGGCCCGGGTCGCGCCGCCGGCCGCCACCACCCAGTGGCGGTCGTGTTCGAAGGCCGGCAGCAGGCGCTCGAAGTGATCGTCGTGCTTGCTGATCACCACCAGCGTGGCCGTGATCGCCGGTGCGTCGCGCAAGGCCTGCAGCGTGTGGCACACCAGCGGGCGGCCAGCGAGCTGGGTGTACTGCTTGGGCACGACGGTGCCGGCGCGGTCCCCCACGCCGGCGCAAGGCACCAGTGCGAAACAGCGTGCGGGGGTGGTCGCGGGTGCGGCCAAGGCAGCCGCGCTGGGGGCCGGCCGCGCGGCGGATGCCGAGGCGGGCGACGACGCGGTGGGTGCGGTCATGACTTGAATTCTAGAATTCGCCGCTGCTCGCTCCGCCGCACCCCGGTGGCGGCGCCTTGCCGTTGTCGGCTGTCCCCCTGCATGCACATCCCAACCATTGCTCCCGGCAAGCGCTATACCCTGCCCCGCCCCGTCGGCTCCGGTGACGCGCTGCTGCTAGCGCGCCAGGGCGCCGCCGCCAAGGCCGCGGGCCGGGTGCTGGCCATCGTCACCGCCGAGCCCGCCGACAGCGCGCGCCTGGCCGACGAGATGCCGTTCTTCGACCCAGGCTTGCGCATGGCGCTATTCCCGGACTGGGAAACGCTGCCCTACGACACCTTCTCGCCCCACCAGGACCTGGTGTCCGAGCGCCTGGCCACGCTGTGGCGGGTGCGAAATGCCGACGTCGACGTGGTGCTGCTGCCGGCCACCACCGCGCTGGTGCGGCTGGCGCCGCCGTCGTTCATGGCCGGCACCACGTTCAACTTCAAGCAGAAGGCGCGGCTGGACGAAGCGCAGCTCAAGGGCCAGCTCACGCTGGCCGGCTATCAGCACGTGAGCCAGGTGGTGTCACCCGGTGAATACGCCGTTCGCGGCGGGCTGATCGATCTGTTCCCGATGGGCTCACCAGTGCCCTACCGGGTGGACCTGTTCGGCGACGAGATCGACTCGATCCGTATCTTCGACCCCGACACGCAGCGCAGCCTGTACCCCGTACCCGAGGTGCGGCTGCTGCCGGGGCGCGAGTTTCCGATGGACGAAGCCGCACGCACCGCATTCCGTGCGCGCTGGCGCGAAAGGCTCGACGGCGACCCGACGCGCTCGCGCATCTACAAGGACATCGCGCAAGGCATCGCCAGCGGCGGCATCGAGTTCTACCTGCCGCTGTTCTTCGACCAGACGGCGACCATCTTCGACTACCTGGGCGCGCAGGCCGAAGTGACGCTGCATGGCGACGTCGACGAGGCGCTGCAGCGCTTCTGGATCGACACGCGCGAGCGCCACCGATTCCTGCAGCACGACCCCGAGCGGCCGATCCTGCCGCCCGAGACGCTGTTCCTGCGCACTGAAGAGTTGTTCGCCCTGACCCAGCATCACCCGACGCTGGCGCTGCGCGGCTCCGATCCCCTGCCCTGGGCGCTGCCGCTGCCCGACCTGAGCATCGACCGCGGCGCCACCGCGCCGCTGGCAGCGCTGGAGCGCCACCTGGACAGCACGCCGCACCGCGTGCTGATCCTGGCCGAGAGCGACGGCCGGCGCGAGAGCGTTCTCGACCTGCTGCGTGACCACAAAATCGTGCTGCCGAGTGTGGCCACGCTGGCCGATTTCCTGGCCGGCGACGAGAAGGTCGCGATCGCCGCGGCGCCGCTGGCCGCAGGCTTCCACTGGCACGACATGGACGAGGCGGTGTCGGTCCAGTTCGTCACCGAGACCGAGCTCTTCGCCAGTTCGCCGCAGGGCAGGCGCCGGCGCCGTCAGGAGCAGGTCACCGAAGTCGACGCGCTGATCAAGGACCTGTCGGAGCTCAAGGTCGGCGA